>PCWC01000072.1 GCA_002787175.1 Parcubacteria group bacterium CG11_big_fil_rev_8_21_14_0_20_39_22
ACTCAAAAGAAATACGGAACCACAGAATTTTAGTCAAAATTCGCCAAAAATTCAGAAATATTTGGGTATCATTTATTTATTATCTATTACGATTATGATAAAGAAGAGAATATATCTCGATTATGCTTCGACGACGCCCATAAAAGGGGCAGTACTCAAGGTGATGCAAAAAGCCCAGAAGAATTTGTTTGGTAATCCGAGTTCGATTCACGATACCGGAGTAAAGGCAAAGAAAGAAATGAAGAAGTCACGTTCAGAAATAGCAAACATTTTGTCGGTCCGCGGTGATGAAATTATTTTTACTTCCGGTGGTACCGAATCAAACAACTTGGCAATCAAAGGAGTGATTGAGTCGTTTGTGGAAAAAGGCAAACAACTTTCAGACTTACATATAATATCGAGCGTTATAGAACATTCTTCTGTTTTAGAACCGCTTCGTGATCTTGAAAAAAAAGGTCTTTCAGTAACATACCTAAACGTAAATGAAGAGGGAATTATATCAGTCGAAGAATTAAGAAAATCTCTTAGTGCAAACACTGTCTTGGTTTCAATTCACTATGGCAATAACGAAATAGGGGTTATTCAGCCGGTGTCAAAAATATCAAAGACAATAAAGGAGTTTGAAAAAGAAAATTCAGCGAAAGAAGACAGAAAGATTTTATTTCATATAGATGCTTGTCAGACGCCACTTTATTTGTCTTCTTTGCCAGTTTCAATGAATGCCGATTTGGTAACGTTTGATTCACACAAGATGTATGGACCAAAAGGGATCGGACTTTTGTATGTAAAAAACGGCACGCCGATTCTGCCGGTCATACTCGGGGGCGGACAGGAGAAAGGGTTGAGACCTTCGACTGAAAATGTTCCGGCAATCATTGGCTTTGCCAAAGCGTTTTGTGAAGCTGCCAAAAATCGTGATAAAGAATCGAAAAGACTCATTCAAATTCGCGATTATTGTTTTAAAAAAGTAATAAAAGAATTAAAGGGTGTGATTATAAATGGATCGGTGGAGAGTAGATTGCCAAGTAATGTGAATATTTCGATTCCGGATTGTGACGCCGAGTTTCTGACAATCGCACTATCCACTCATGGTATCGATACATCAACCAAAAGCTCTTGCAAAGAGGGGGAGAGAAGTTCTTATGTTGTTGATGCTCTTGGTGGTCCTGACTGGAGAGCTCAAAATACTTTGAGACTTAGTTTCGGCTTTACCACAGGAAAGAAAGATATCGATAAAGCCATAGCGAAGATTAAGAAACTGTCTGAAGTCTCGCGTCCGATGAAAACTGTAAAATTCCGAGCGAAAAACGAGATGGAAGCCGAGTCATATTGAAATATGGCGAGGCTGAAGCGTGAGACAGTCTGGGAGACTGTCGCAAGACTTTGTGAGATATTTTACGAGACGAAAGTCGAAGTAAAATATCCACAAAGTGGACAGCTTCTGTAAGAAGGTTTTGTAGCCGGAATTTTACAGTTTTGGCGGGCGAGCTTCTGTTTATGGCTATATTTTGCGTCGAGACTTCAGACAGTTTCTAAGGAGATAACTTCGTCTAAGAATTTTCAAATTTCCAATTTTTAATTTTGTAATTTTTAAAATCCCGATTTACTAATTCGATCTCCACCCTTTGTTATTCAGTAATTGTTTATCAGTTATAAGTTATTTGTATATCCTCCCTCCTTAAACTTAAAAACTTAACCCACCCCACCTTCGGGTCGCTGCCTGTCAGCCGATGAGGAGGAATGAGGCAACAACTTGCCCTCCTCTCTTCTTGTGTTACATGTTACACGTTACATGATTTGTGGATTTGGTTCTTGGATTACTTTGTATTACAATAATGTAATGGAAGACCTGACAAAACAACAACTTGTATTGGTAGCACTGCTTGTATCTTTTGTGACATCGATTGCAACTGGTATTGTCACAGTCTCTCTTATGGAACAAGCACCTGAGCCTATTACTCAAACTATAAATAGAGTTGTCGAAAGAACTATTGAGAGGGTGGTTCAAACTCCTTCAGGTAATCAACAAGCATCAGTTGTTAGGGAAACGGTTGTGGTAAATGCAGATGATCAGATAATCAAAGCCGTAGATCAAAATCGCAGAAGTCTTGTGACGGTTGTCTTGCCAAGCGATTCAGAAGACCAGTCTCTTTCAGAAAAAATCAGTGGCTTTATAGTATCGGATAATGGAAAGGTGATTGCTCAGCTGAATACGGAAACTTTAGTAAATGAAGTTATTTCGGAAGAACCTCAGTTTGAAGGAATATTTTATGGAAATAAACAATTCTCCCTCAAGGTGGAGGGCTATGATAGTGCTACAGGATTCGCTCTTTTCTCTGTTCGAGTACCAGAGGGCGAGAATGTTACTTTCACCCCGATAAAAAGTGGCGATGCTACTTCTCTTAAGCTTGGACAAGCGGTTATTGCACTTGGGGGGATTGATATTGTCGTAGTCCAAAATGGAATTGTAAACAGTTTGCCCTATGAGACGGCTACTATTAAAGAGGAGAGTGAAACAGGAGAGATGGTGGAAAGGGAAGTCAAAACTCTATCAATAGTGGAGACCGGCATACAAACTCGAGTCTCAGCCGGTACGTTGCTTATCAATTTGTCAGGGGAGGTGGTTGGTATAAAGACAGCAGGAGTTTTACAGGTCGGATCCTATCGCCCATTTAATCTGGTAAAAGAAGCACAAGCAAAAATTGAAGCTAAAATTACCGAAAATGAGAGAAATACAGTGGTAGAGTAGGAGATTAGTACTTTTACATAATTTGACGTCATAATATTATCGTGTTATATTATAGTAGTATTTCTTCAAAAACCATCTTGATCTTCGAATTGACAATTGATAATTTAAAATTAAACATATGCCTCCATTTCCCCACTCCGTATAATGAAAATAAGAATTTCCACCACAGGGCGAGTGTGACGGTTCGGGATGAATTGAAAATTGACAATTGATAATTTAAAATTAAACATATGCCTCCATTTCACCATTTTACAACAAAAGCAAAAGACGCTATCCGCCGGGCTCATGAAGTCGCTATTGAACGTGGTCAAAACCATGTAAACCCACTGCATCTTTTGGCTGCCCTTATTTTGCAGGAAGAAAGTATGGTTATTTCGATTCTTGATAGGATGGAGATAGATACTATGTTGCTTACAGACTCTATTCTCGAGGCAATAGAGGGTCCAGAGTCAGCAAACGTGCTTTCTCCTTCATACCAAATATATCTTACTCCAGAACTCGCTCAAACTCTTGAAAATTCGAGCAAAGTTGCCGCGACTCTAAAGGACGAATTTGTTTCAACTGAGCATCTATTTATTGCCATGCTCGATATCCCTGGCTCCGCAAAGGAGATGCTTTCGCGATTTAGAATCGATAAAGATAGTGTACTCCGTATTCTTGAAGAACTTAAGAAAGATAATATAAGTGATTCAGCAGCCCCTAAAAAGTTTAAGTCTTTGGCAAAATATACTCGAAGTCTGACTGGACTAGCGAGGGATAATAAACTCGACCCTGTAATTGGTCGTGATTTGGAAATTTCGAGAATAATCCAGATCCTTTCTCGTCGAACAAAAAATAATCCGATACTTATCGGTGAAGCCGGTGTTGGTAAGACTGCAATAGCAGAAGGATTGGCGATCAAAATGGCTTCGGGTGATGTGCCTGAATCTCTAAAGGAAAAGGAACTCGTTTCTCTTGATTTAGGTCTTCTTATTGCTGGTACAAAGTATCGAGGTGAATTTGAGGATAGATTGAAAAATATAATGAAAGAAATCGAGCGCACCGACGGGAAGGTGGTTCTGTTTATCGATGAGATTCACACTATAGTCGGTGCTGGTGCTGCCGAGGGTTCAATGGATGCGTCCAATATGTTAAAACCTGCTCTTGCTCGCGGTGAGCTTCGAGCTATTGGAGCTACGACTCTTAAAGAATACCAAAAGCATATCGAAAAAGATCCGGCTCTTACTCGACGTTTCCAACCTGTTTTTGTTAGCGAACCATCGCTTGATGATGCTATTACTATCCTTCGTGGACTGAAAGAACGATACGAGTTATTTCATGGTGTGAGAATTACTGACGATGCTATAGTTGCTGCTGTAGAGTTGTCGGCAAGATATATTATGGACAGATACTTGCCCGATAAAGCCGTTGATTTAATCGACGAAGCTGCTTCGTCTCTTAAGATTTCGCTTGAAAATATGCCTCCAGAGCTTGAGGATACAAACCGAAAGGTGACAAAGCTTGAAATCGAACGAGAGGCACTGAAAAATGAGTCAGGAACCAAGAAAAAGAAAGCTCGCGTCAAAGAGATTGAAAAAGAAATTGCAGATCTGCGCGAAAAAACATCCGAACTTGAACTCAAGTGGAAAAATGAAAAGGAAATTCTTGCTGATATAAAAACCTTGAAATCCCAGCGTGATGAGCTTCGGGTTGAAGCTGAAAATGCGGAAATAAGAGTCGATCTCGCCAAAGCTGCAGAAATCAGGTACGGTAAATTACCTCACGTTGAGCGGGAGCTCGAAGCTCGCATGAAAAGATTGAAGAAGTTGCAAAGTTCACGACGAATATTGCGTGAGGATATTGTGGAGAGCGATATTGCCGAGGTTGTTTCTCGTTGGACAGGTATACCTGTAAACAAGATGATTCAGGCTGAGGCAGAAAAACTTTCGCGAATGGAAGACGAAATTAGTAAGCGAATTGTCGGACAAAACGAAGCGGTTAGAAAAATCGCCGATACTATTAAGCGTTCGCGAGCCGGAATCGCTGATCCAAACAGACCTATCGGTTCGTTTATATTTCTTGGTCCGACTGGTGTTGGAAAAACCGAACTTACAAAGGCTTTAGCTGACTTTATGTTTGACAATGAAAGATCGTTGATTCGAGTCGATATGTCCGAATTTATGGAAAAGCATTCTGTTTCAAAACTTATTGGTGCTCCTCCAGGATATGTTGGTCACGAGGAGGGAGGTACTATTACAGAGATGGTGAGGCATCGACCTTATGCTGTGCTTCTCTTTGACGAGATCGAAAAAGCTCATCCTGAAGTATTCAACATACTTCTTCAGATACTTGACGACGGGAGGCTGACAGATGCTAAGGGTCGTAGTGTTAATTTTAGAAACACAATTATTGTCCTAACTTCAAATATTGGTGCTCAACATATCGATAAGATGCAAAGGCTCGGTTTCTCAACTGGAGATGACAAAGAAGACTACAGTGCTGCCAAGAGTAAGGTCTTGGAATCACTAAAAGACCACTTCCGTCCCGAATTTTTGAACCGTCTTGATGATGTTATTGTGTTTGATATTTTAAGCAAGGAAGCGATCCGGAATATAGTTTCGATTCAGGTTGACATAGTAAAAAAGCGTCTATTGGAAAAAGATATCAAGCTGGTGGTAACTGACGCAGCTTTCGAATATCTTTCGAAAGAAGGATACGACCCACATTATGGAGCACGTCCTCTTAAACGACTTATACAAAGCAAGATACTTACTCCGATAGCTTCTCTTATGATTGGCAAAGGTCTAAACAAGGGAGGGGTGGTAACAGTTGATATCAAAAACAATGAACTTGCCTTTGATATCAAGAAGGGCAGAGGGAAAAGTTCTATTGTGATAGTTCCTAAGAACGAAGTCGTAAATACCAAATAAGAGATTAATTCTTAAACACAATCGCTTTGCGAATCACAAGGTTTCGCAAAGCGATGACTAAGTTCACATACATATTGCACTCATTAACCAAATGGGCACAAGATGAAAATACAATCAAAATATCGAGGAATTAAAGGGTTTG
>PCWC01000080.1 GCA_002787175.1 Parcubacteria group bacterium CG11_big_fil_rev_8_21_14_0_20_39_22
CATTTGTTTAGCTTCAAGTGTTGCTCCGAGTGAAGAAAAACTAAAGCATATTTTATGAAAATATCCCTACGTTTGTGTACCTTATGCCTCATTCACTTCATATTCCAATATTTTGCAAAATACTGGAATAGTATAATCAGATAGTAAGAAAAAATACCGTATACACAATAGTTAAAACATTTTAAATCAATAGTTATTTAGCATAATTCCCCGGAGACTAACCCCTAAAGTCTGACAGCATTCCTTCTTCTCTATTTAGTTCCCCAGAACGACATTTCGTGCTTGTAATATGATTTTTATTTATATATAATCAGAAAATAAGGCAGAGTAGGCTACTCGGTCTCAATAAAGACTATGTCAAAAGATTACTATCAAATTTTAGGAGTTGATAAAAAGGCGGCAAAGGAGGAAATAAAAAAGGCCTTCCGTAAATTGGCACACAAGTATCATCCGGACAAAAAAGACGGGGACGAAGTAAAATTTAAAGAAGCCAGTGAGGCCTATGCTGTCCTTTCAGACGATAAGAAAAGAGCCGAATACGATGCTTATGGTCGAGTATTTTCCGACGGTGCATCTGCATCCGGTGGAGGAGGCTTCGGTGGTTTTGATTTTTCTGACTTTGTAAATCAGGGAGGATTTGGAGCGGGGCAGGGAGTAGAATTTGATCTCGGTGATATATTCAGTGAATTCTTTGGCGGTGGTGGACGCAGTAGAACCAAAAGAGGGCGAGACATATCCATAGATATCGAGCTACCTTTTGAGGAGTCTGTCTTTGGAGTCTCAAGAAAGGTTCTACTTACCAAGACCTCGGTCTGCGATATTTGTGAAGGGACGGGAGCGAAAAGCAGTAAAACAAAGACTTGTTCCAAGTGTAATGGAAAGGGCAAAATGCATGAGACGAGAAAGTCCATACTCGGCTCATTTTCGACGACTCGTACTTGTGATGCTTGTTACGGAAAAGGGACAGTGCCTGAAGAATCTTGCGATAGGTGTTTAGGAAGTGGTGTTAGACGTAAGGAAGAGGAGATTACCGTGGCGATTCCGGCTGGGATTGATTCGGGAGAAATGATAAGAATGAACGGGGCTGGAGAAGCTGTTGCAGGTGGAGTTTCGGGTGATCTATATATTAAAATTCACGTAGTTCCTCATAAAAATTTCAGAAAGGAGGGTAATAATTTGATAACCGATTTAAGTGTAAAGCTATCAAGTGCTCTTTTGGGAGGTGAATATGTTTTAGAAACTCTGGATGGCAATATTACAGTAAAGATTCCAGCAGGGATATCATTTGGTGAAATTTTGCGAGTAAAAGGTAAGGGTGTACCCGTCTCCGGCGGTAGAAGAGGGGATCTTCTAATCAAGATAAACATACAAATGCCTGCAAAACTCTCACGAATAGCCAAAAAAGCCGTAGAGGAACTCAAAGAAGAGGGGATATAAAAAGATTATGGAACAGGCTAAAGTCAAAACCTTAGAAGAAAGTATAAATCACAGCCAAGAAAGAAGAGCGTCTAGTCCATATCTACTATCTTTTTTTTACAGGGCTACTCAATATTTGTCTTTTCCTGTCATATACACCCTCTTCCATATCTTCTTGCGGGTAAAAATAACCGGATTAGAAAATCTTAACGGTCTAAATCGTCCAGTTATTTTTGTTTCAAATCATGTTAGATTCTATGACAGTTTTACATTAAGATTGATTCTAAAATATGAGAATCTACCGATTCGCCCTATAGGTGCCACTCGTTTTAAGTGGAAAATGCTTACCTTCTTATATTCAATAGGTATTATTCCTTTGGCTTATTTAATTTTTGGTGTGATAACTGCCTCAGGCGAAGGCGATAGTAGAGTTAAAAAGGCATGTGAGGCTATAGAGAGAGGAGATTCAGTCTATCTTCACCCTGAGGGGACGATAAATAAGTCAGGAAACATAGGTGAATTCCGGACCGGTTCTTGTGTTATTGCTCAAAATACTGGGGCAGTGATTTTACCAATAGTGTTTGGTTATAACAATTCAAATAAGTATATCAGACCCAAGTTGAAAATAGTTATTGGTGAAAAATTTTATGCGACAGAATATGGAACACCTGATCATGCAACCGAAAAACTCAGAGAGGAAGTAAAAATATTGTATAATAAAATAAATGATTGATAATGTTACTATCCAGAAGATTCTCGGTATAGAAAAGGAGGTTTTGATGTCTCCGGACGAGATGAAGAGTTGTGTCAATGTTTCGTTCTATCCCACTAATAATATTAACAATAGCGAGACTTTAGAAAAATTTAGCAATCAACTGAAGGATAGTTTTATTAGGATCGGTGTAAATGTAATTCCTTATGATCAGGTGTGGGAGGAGGTGCCGCTTAGTAAAAGGATTAATCGGTTGTTTAAATTTTTACTTAACAATCTTATATGGTTGATTCGTAAGATTCTAATGTTGCCTCAGAAAAATTTTTTGGTTAGTTGGCGTGCAATAAAGGGTAGGTGCGCAAGCACTCAGTTTAAATCGGGGATTACTGTTGTTTGTACGGGAGAGGTAGATACAGATAGCTTACCTATGCAGTACATAAGAAACTTTAAAGAAAACTCGATTATAACAATTGTAGATTTTCCTGATGAAGTTGATGAAAATAGCGAATTTCACGATCATTTTAATGCTGCTATGTCGCTATTTGCTTATCATATGACCAACATAGTTATATCGGTATCTGATGATAAGTGGATGGTTTATAACTTCAACGCTTCACATCCAGTATTTAAGTTTGATGAAGACTTCGACAAGAATATTAAGGAGGCTATTGTACCAAAAATAGCTGCTCCGATTAGTCCTCATAAGTTCTCGGATTTTGTTATAGACCCAGATAGATTTTCTTTTGAAGATAACTTTTTCAAGCATTCTATTTTTGAATTAAAAAAAGGAGCTATTCTTTTTGAGAAGACAGGGTTATTTCCAAAGGGAAAGAGTTTGGATGAACTACCTTTTCGGCATGACTTCCACAAACATATTGGTCGTTTACATCTCGATGAGAGAAATGGTATGAGCTTCGGCTTCATTGCTTTTCAGATACCGACTAAATTATCTAAAGCCGAGGAAATAAGTGAATTTATAGATAAATATCCACACGCCTTTAAAGACGAGAACATTTTTGAAGATAAGAGTTCAGACTCTGTGTTTGTGAAGGTATCACTTCCTGATAGAGAAATGGTTTGCAAGGTCCCAGAAGTTCAGATTCTTAGCCTACGGTCGGGAGCTTCTAAAACCAATTTTAATCCAGACAGTGATCTTTTGATTTTGAAACTTAAAAATTATGTTATGCATATCAAGTTACCCAAGACTTTGAAATCTTTGGCAGGTTTTAGACCATCTTTTGATACAAAAGTTATTTTCGCACACGCGCTTGGTAATGCTATAATTGCAGAGATATTGCTCGCGTTTGATAGACAAAATCAATTCGCCGATATCATTGAAAGCCAAGGGGTTTCAATTAGTCACTGGCACGGCTATATGAATCCAGATTTGATGCCGGAAGGGTTAGCAGTTTATGGAGCAGGCAACCCTCACGTATCGTGTTCTACTCCTCAATCTGCAATTTACGCTCTTCACGGTAAACTCCATTCGTTTTACGATATTCTCAAAAAAGGTGATTATGAAAATTACAAAGGAGATGTCCATGTAGAACCTCATCATGGTATAAATGTTACTTACCCTTCTCTGGTTGCCCTAGCACAATACGTGCTTGATAACCCAGATTCGACGGTCTTGGGGAATAAATTTTTCTATGCCCAACATAACTGATATCTTCTTTAACTATTACACTATATCTCTTCTTATAGGTGGCTTCACCGCGCTTATATCTGGGTTTTTAGTTTATGTCCAGAACAAAAGACGTGATGAGAATCAAGCCTGGTTTGCTTTAACTTTGACCACCGCGATTTGGAGCTTCTCTTATTTTTTAATGACAGTTGCAGAGGATATTGATGTCGCTCTTTTGAGCAATAAAATACTTCATTACGCCGCTATTTTTATACCATTATTTTATTTTTTACTTGTTCTGACGATAACACAAACTTATGACCGGTATAAAAAGTTGTTTTATGCTTTTTCAGCTATCGCTATATTCTTTGTATTCTTTAACAACTCCAGTCTCTTTATCGATGGGGTTATGCCAAAGGTCGGATTCAACTTCGCTCCTGTTGCTGGTGAATATTATATTTTGTTTTTCTTTTACTTCATTTTGCTTGTCACGAGCGGGATAATTGTAACTATAATTAAGATAACAAGGACACATGACCGTAAAGTAAGACTACGATTACTGTATACCATAGCTTTTACATTGGCTGCTGCCGTAGGTGGTGGTAGTGTTTTTGCGACAACTTTCTCTCAGAATATTCCGCCGTATCTTTTAATCCTATTCTCGATTTACCCGGCAATAAGTGGGTATGCGATTCTGAAATTTCAATTATTCGAAGCCAAGGTTATTGCAACTCAAATTATTACATATGGGTTGTGGACATTTATTTTCGTAAGAATTCTTATTTCGGATAATTTTCAAGACAGAATTGTCGATTCGATTCTGCTTGTTGTAGTTGTGATATTTGGACTTCTTCTTATACGAGGTGTAAAAAAGGAAGTTCAGACTCGAGAAAAAATCGAACGCTTAGCAACAGACTTATCTAACACCAACGAGCGCCTTGCATCCGCCAACTCACGTCTCAAAGAACTTGATACTCTAAAATCAGAATTCGTGTCGCTCGCGACTCATCAAATCCGCAGTCCGTTGTCGGCAATAAAGGGCTATGTGTCGCTTATTATGGAAGGTGATTACGGAAAGATTCCTAAGGACCTAAATGACCCACTCGATAAAATATTTAAATCAACGCAGAATCTCGTTGTTATCGTTGAAGACTTTTTGAACATTTCTCGAATCGAGCTTGGCAGAATGAAATATGAATTCGTCATAACCGACATAAGTGATTTGGTGAAAGAGTCAATAGACTCATTAAAGCCAAATATTGACGACAGGGGACTGGCGCTTAAGACCGAAATTGAAGAGGACATTCGTTCGACTGTCGATACTGGTAAGATAAGACAAGTATTTTCCAATCTGATTGATAACGCTATTAAATATACAGAGGAGGGTTCTTTGACTGTTAAACTCACGAGTTATGAAGAAAATAAAATGAGATTCTCAATTAAAGATACTGGTATAGGGGTTGACGAGGAGACAAAAAGAAAGTTATTTCAAAAATTCAGTCGTGCAAAAGACGCAAGTAAGACAAATATTATGGGTGCAGGTCTTGGACTTTACGTTGCGAGCGAGATGGTGAAAGCGCATAATGGAAAAATTTGGGTAGAGTCCGAGGGTAGAGGTAAGGGTTCTACATTCATAGTAGAGTTAGAAAAGGTGAAGTAACTACTAATAGCCGTTTAGAATTATCTTTTCTAAATTATGACAGTCGGACTATCGTATATAAGATATATAGAATTTTTAATTCCTAATTTTTAATTTTTAAATAATTTACCAATTTTAAATTTTCTAAGCTAAAACGCGAAGAGAGTACTATTTTATTATCTATATTTCTATTAGCTTCGCACAGCGTGGAGCAAGCGGGCGAACGGTTCATCATTCGTAGATTCGCACATTACCTGCCTGTATGACTAAGTTCACATACATATTGCACTCATTAACCAAATGGGCACAAGATGAAAATACAATCAAAATATCGAGGAATTAAAGGGTTTG
>PCWC01000058.1 GCA_002787175.1 Parcubacteria group bacterium CG11_big_fil_rev_8_21_14_0_20_39_22
TATTTTGATTGTATTTTCATCTTGTGCCCATTTGGTTAATGAGTGCAATATGTATGTGAACTTAGTCAAAAGTGCGCCAACCTTCTCCTTTTCTCCCCTACCAGCTAACACCTAAAAGCTAACAGCTATAAGCTACCTCATCAGCCACTCCTCATCCTGCCTACACAATAGTTCTTTGCTTTGTAGAGGATCTTCCATCACCTCCTTCACTGTTCTCTCCATTCTTACCGCCTGTGAGCCCTTTATAAGGGCTACATCTCCCTTATCTAACATTAACTCGAGTTTTTTCCCGGCTTCGCGTGAGTCTTCAAATTGGAAAATGTTCTTCTCGTCCATTCTGTTTTGAAGTGCCACTTCTGCTATTTCTCGCGCTCGCACCCCGACAGTTATAAGGACGTCGGCGTGTTCGGCGATTGTCTTCCCTATTTCCTGATGGGCACCTGCACTATGTTTCCCAAGCTCCATCATATCTCCCAAAACGGCAAATTTTTTGCCGGGTGTTCTTATCTCTTTTAAGGTTGTTAGTGCAACCGCAACAGCAGTCGGTGATGAGTTGTAACTATCATCTACTATTGTCGATCCTTTGACCCCCCTTATGAGTCGCATCCTGCCGGGTGGTGGCAAAAAATTACCTATCGACTCGAGCATCTTTATGGGACTTAATTTTGCAGCAAATCCTGACGCAAATCCCGCAAGTGTTACGGAAATTATCTGTCTGCCAATCGAACCCTTTACCATTACTGGAAAAGTATTGTTGCCCTGATTTATTTTAAAAGAAACCCCTATCGGAACAGGCATCTCTTGGTCTTCATATGATATTTCATAGTTAGTAGCCTGTACCTCCGCTTCAGGACCATGGCCAAAAAGCCAGATATCAGTATTACGGACACTTTCTTTTATTGAAAGAACATCCTCATCATCGGCGTTTAAAACCAGACTACCTTCACTTTTCAGGGCTTTTGCAAGATATGTTTTTTCCTTTTTGACTTCCTCAGCAGATTTGAAGAATTCGACGTGGACAGGTATATTGCTAAGTCTCGTTATAATAGTAATATCAGGATGAAGCCATTTGGTAACTGATTTTATATCACCAGGTCTATCGGCTCCGACTTCGAGAATAAGCCAGTCCGGATAAGAGTGAGGTAAAATGATGAGAGAAAGTCCTTTTAGGATATTTCGAAGCCACAAGACAAGATTGCTCCAGGCATTGTCGCAACCGACAATCGTAAGAGGTATACCTATTTCCCCATTAAAGCTCTTCTCACTTTTGCGGGTGTAGAAAAAGTTTGAGAAAACCGAATAAACCATATCTTTGGTACTGGTTTTTCCTACGGTTCCAGTAATTGCGACAATCTTCGGTTTGTATTTTTTAAGTATAAGACGCGCCTCAATGGTAAGGATGGTCACTACTATTTTTTTTGCGATGGATTTCATATTTTAGTTGTAGGTTGTCAGTTGCTGGTCGGTTATCTTCTACCTGTCCGGTTCTATATCATAGTAATTTATCAAAAATTTGGCGGTATTGAAGAACGGATCTGTTAATGTATAGTTTGCGTACTCAGCCCCTTTCGGCTCGACCGTAAAGTAGAAAACTAAGAATCTCGGGTTGTAAGCCGGAAAGAATCCAAAAAATGAGTGCAGAAACCTATCATCATAGTACCCTCTTTTATTCTCATCTGCAATTTGTGCCGTCCCTGTTTTTGCAGCTATGCTATAGCGTTCCATTTTCTCCTTACCACCGCTTAGCCCAGTATCAACCGCATTTACGAGCATATTTGTAACAGCAGATGCTGTTTCTTCCGATATAACCCGTTCCCCTCCACTACGCGAGAGTTTTTTCTTGAATCCCACATCGTAGTCGATACTATCGACTATATGAGGGTCAGGCATTACTCCCTTGTTTGCAATTGAAGATAGGGCTCGAACTATGCCTATAGGAGTCAAAGCTATTCCCTGCCCGAATGAGGCGGTTACGTGCTCTATGTCGCGCGGGCTATCTAAGTTGCCTATAAGTCCTCGGACTTCTCCCGGTAAGTCTATCCCTGTTTCTTCTCCGAGTCCAAAATTCTTCATATAGGTTGAGAAATCCTCTTTGCCCATTTTCATAACAACGTGGGCAACTCCGGTATTGAGAGACTGGCTAAGCACGTCTTGCATTGTTGCTTTACCCCTACCCTTTCTGTCATGATTTGAAATCCTGGCTCCATTAACCATTATGTATCCTTCGTCGAAATAACTACTATCTTTATTTATTGCACCACTGTCTATTCCAGCAGCTATGGTAAGAGGCTTCACAATTGAGCCCATTTCATAAACGCTTGAAACTAGAGGGTTAGAAAATCTGTTTGGGTCAGCAGAACTAAAGTTATTAGGATCGAAATCAGGTGATATTGCCATAGCTACAACTTCCCCACTTTTCGGATCAATAACAATCGCTCCTGATGATTTGCTCGCCCATTTTTCCTGTATGGAATCCAACTCACCTTCAAGAAAAGCTTGGACGGTTGGCTCGATTGTTGTTACCACATTACCTTTCCGATTTGAATCAGATTTGACGATTTCGCCAAGATTCGAAAAGGCCTCTGCAAAAAAGTTTACATATAAAGATTCCTCGTCACGAGACAATGTATTCTCGTAGTAGCTCTCAAGACCGTATCTACCTGCGACTTTATCTTCTTTAAAACCAACGAAGCCGAGTATATGTGCAGCCAAGTTTCCGCCCGGATAGTATCGCCATTTGCTGGCATAAAGATTCACCCCTTTTATTTTTAGGTCTTCTATTCTCTTCGCGTCTTCCTTTTCCACCAAAACAGCAACTTCTTCGTACGGATCCCCCACCTTGGAAGCTCTGGCTATAAATGTTTCTCTATCGACGTCCAGCTCAATTACTTGACTAAGCTTTTCGTAAACCAATTTGGGATTTTCGATTTCTGTTGGGTTTATTGCTAAGGTAAAGCCGAGCTTCATGGTTGCTCCACTTACTAAACCTCCATCCTTGTCGGTAAAGAATATCGAACCTCGGTTGAAAATATTATTTCCCGCACTTACGTATTGCCTATTCGCTTTAAGTGAATATTCGTCAGCGTGGATTATTTGTACTACATACAGTTTTATTATGAGTATCAAAAAAAGAATAACGGTAATTGCACCGATTATAAGAAATCTGTAACGGTTTTTAGAGGCGCTCATAAATTAAAGCCATTACTTTAAGGAGATTGTTGTTGGAACGCCTTGCCTTGAAGCAAAGTGAACTTGCTTTACTTCAACAAAGCCTCTCTCCTTCGCGTAGGTGTGGGTTATGTTATTTTGTAAAGCCATATAAGAAGCTTCAAGTCCGCTTAGATTTGAATTGTGACCCGCTATCGTCGATTCTATGTCCTTCCTAAGTACCACATAATGGACAGTCTGATTTATAAAGTAAATATACAATCCAAAAAAGAACAAAGCCACAAACGACAAAAGCCACAACACCTTAGTGTCAATTATTATGTTCATATTTTTTCGGATTGTTGTCATATTTTTATTCTTACTTTTTGTTAAAATTTTATTTTAATTTTTTATGAAAACTCTGAGTTTGGCGCTTCTTGATCTTGGATTATTTTTGATTTCTACCTCGCTTGGTACTATTGGCTTTTTGCTTGCAAGTGACCCGAGTCCCGCTTTTACCCATCCTTGCATTTCTCGCTTCACAACTCTATCTTCGATACTATGGAAGCTTATTATTGCCATCTTTCCACCTGGTGCGAGAATCGAGATTCCTGCTAATAGCGTTGCTTTTAGGGACTCAATTTCGTCGTTTACAGTAATACGGAGAGCTTGAAAAGTTTTGGTAGACGGATTTATCTTTCCTCTCCTGTAGAATGCCGGTACAGCTGATTCGATTATGGACTTAAGTTCGAATGTGGTCTTTATCTCTTTTTCCTCTCTGTGTTTTACTATCGCTTTTGCTATTCTTCCTGAAAACCTTTCTTCCCCGTAATTTCGGATGATGGTTTCGATGTTCTTCTCATCCCATTCATTTACAATATCTTTTGCTGTAAGAGTGTTCTCATCGAGCTTGCTGGACAGTGTCATAAGTAGCGGCTCGTCTTTTTGAAATGAAAATCCTCTACCCGAACTCGAGAGCTGTCTTGAACTCCAACCGAGATCAAGTAATACGGCATTTACTTTGTCTATCTTAAGCTCCTTAAGAACTTCCTTAAGTTCTCTGAAGTTGCGATTTACAAACAACATCTTGCATTTAGACCTCGATAGATTCTTCTTAGCTGTCTCGATTGCGTTTTTGTCAGCATCAAAAGCTATTATTGAAATCTTCCCACCTCCAAGCTCACAAAGCTCTTTGCTATGCCCACCGTCACCTATTGTTCCATCAAGTATCACGTCTCCTTTTTGAGGATCGATATTTTGACATACTTCATTTAAAAGAACTGGTATATGACTAACCTCGTTATTTGTGCTTTCTGTAGGAATCATATTATTCCGATATCACCCAATTTTTCTGCAAGTGCGTCTCCCTGCTTTTCTATCCGAGTCCTGTATTCATTCCAGGATTTTTCGTTCCAAACTTCTATCCTGTCATGGACTCCGGCAAATACGACCTTGCTACCAAGTGAAGCGAAATTTTTCAAAAAATCAGGTATAAGTATTCTGCCGAGGGAATCAATGTCGGTTTCAACCGCACTTGAAAACATAAAACGGCTAAAGCATCTCGTGTCGGATTGTCCCATTGGGAGCTGTCCGATTTTTTCTGAAATACTACTCCACTGTTTTATTGGATAAATCGCAAGGCAGTTATCGAGTCCTCGCGTGATAACCACTTTCTTGCCAATTTCTTTACGAAATTTTGAAGGCAATGAAATGCGGTTCTTGATGTCGATGGTATGTGTGTATTCACCGATTAACATCTTTTTTTACTTTTCTCACTTTAACTTTCTCACGAGGAGAAAGTTTTATAGCGTATGATTTTTCGCCGTAAAATACAACGTATGTTTTTTCCGGTTCTGTTTTCATAGCTAATTTGGACGAAAAGCACTTTAATTTTTAATTTACCACTTCATACCACCACACTATTATTTTATAACACTCTATCCCACTATACCAGTATAGTTATCCACATGGCATTTACCCACCCGTCCTTAAAGACGGGTGGGTAAATGCCATGCAACGTGTAGCTTGTAACATATAACGTAAAGAGATATTAGAAACTGTCTGAAGTCTCGACGCAAAATATAGCCATAAACAGAAGCTCGCCCGCCAAAACTGTAAAATTCCAGCTACAAAACTTCGATTCAGCCTCGCCATATTTCAATATGACTCGACTTCCATCTCGTTTTTCGCTCGGAATTTTACAGTTTTCATCGGACGCGAGACTTCAGGCAGTTTCTTAGAAATCAAATTTCAAATCTGGGAGAGGTAATTCTTCGCTCCCTCACCCTTTAGAAAGGAAAAAACCCGTTTTCTGAAAGCAAACGGTTGGGTTTTAATGTGGTAAAAATACCTTATTTAAGCCACTTTTCCGGATGATCAAGAATCTGGAGACATTTTAGGTCTTGTTTTCCCAATTTCCACATATAACAAAAAGGAGTAAAGGCGATTTTTAGGTGCTAAATTTAACTCCTGTTAAGCAATTCGGAGATGACT
>PCWC01000116.1 GCA_002787175.1 Parcubacteria group bacterium CG11_big_fil_rev_8_21_14_0_20_39_22
AAAAGAAATACGGAACCACAGAATTTTAGTCAAAATTCGCCAAAAATTCAGAAATATTTGGGTATCATTTATTTATTATCTATTACGCCCCTGATTTGGTACTCTAATAATTCCGAATAAAAAAAGCCCGCGGCGGAATGATCCGTCGCGGGTGTTATTTGCCATAAAACAAAACTATACATTCATCAAGACTCTGATCAGATTTATTTTTAGCGCATCTCTCGGATCCTTCCACACAAAGTCCTTATGCTCGTCGGGATTAATCACGACTTTCGGCTTGCTCGGCAAAGAAACGCTAAAGATATGGTAGAGAAAATCATAATCAGGGTACTTAACAAACACCTTCCGAAAATACAAAAGATCCTTTTCCAAAGCGAAGAAACCTGTCTCCTCCTGAATTTCTCGCAAAATTCCACTGAAAAGAGATTCTTTTGAATTCAATTTTCCGGCAGGGACTCCCCATGTCCCTCCTTCCGGTTTATGGTCTTGTCGGTGCAAGAGCAATATCTCTCCATCGCATTCACAAAAACAACTGATGATCTCAAACCTAGGTTCAAATTCTTTGGGTTTTTCTAAATAAATCATAATTACCTCTTTGACTGGTTTTAAGTTAACCAATATTATTCGACATGTCAACTCCTATATTTTCCATCGGTTTTTGGGTAAACTGATTGGTATGGTAAAGGATTTTAGTAAATGGCATAAAGTAAAATCAGTAATAGAAAGCGACAAGCAACCATCGCCTTTTAGGGAACGCGAAATTTGGTGGTGTTCAATAGGTTTAAATATCGGAGTAGAAGCAGACGGGAAACATGATACTTTTGAAAGACCCATACTCATCATCAGAAAATTCAACAAAGATATGCTCTGGGGCATACCTCTTACCACAAGAAGCAAGGATACTAAGTACCATTTAAAATTTACCTTCCACGAGAGAGAAAGTACCGCTATCCTTTCTCAACTTAAGACATTGAGTGGAAAACGATTGGTTAGAAAAATAGGAAAATTGGGTAGAAAAAAATTTGATCAGATAAGAAAACAAACAGTTGAGTTGGCTGTAAACCGAAAAGCAGACACGAAAACGGCTCCCTTTCGGGAGCCTCGGGTGCCTAGTGGCAATATGTAAGTTAAGTATAACAATTTACCATTAATTGTCAATGCATAAAATAAATCATATACACATTACAGGAATTTGTGGAGTCGGGACAAGTGCGCTTGCGGTAGCGCTTAAAAATGCCGGTTATAAGGTGACGGGATCAGATAAGGGGTTTTTCCCGCCAGTTTCGACGATGTTGAAAGAGGCGGGTGTAGATTTTTATGCAGGATGGCACCAGGATAGGATCAAATCCCCCTCCTTCGCGGACTCAGGCACCCCCTTTAATAAAGGGGGAATGCCCGATCTGGTGGTGGCGGGTGGAGGAGGTACAGCAGATTCAAATCCCGAGATACAGTTTGTGAAAAAGGAAGGGATACCCCTACTCTCCTTTGCCGAGGCGGTCGGTAAATTTATTGTCAAAGAACACTCTGTGGTAACAGCCGGGACTTGGGGCAAGACTTCTTCGGCGGGATTACTTTCTTATATTTTGGAGTATGCTGGTTTTAATCCGAGTTATTTTTTTGGCGGGCTATCATTATCGAATCCAAATGGCAAAATTTCCAAAACACGGATAAGCACTGAAGAAGATACGGATAAACGCGGATGGAGTGTGGTCGAAGGCGATGAATACAAAGCGGCGATTTGGGATGAAAGACCGAAATTTAGTTTTTATAATCCAACACATTTGCTTTTGACGGCTGTTTCGTGGGATCACGCCGACCTATACCCTACTGAAGAATCTTACTTTAAAGTTTTTGAAGATTTAGTGAAGAAAACGCAGATGTACGCGGATGAACACGCGGATGTACGCGGATTTATTGTCGCTTGCAAAGATGACAGTGGAGTAAAGAAGGTCGTGGGGGATAAAAAAGCGATATGGTACGGAAAAGAGGATGCTGACTATGCATATACAGGAGTGAAGCAAACCAAAGACGGCTTGGACTTTATGATAAACGGGACTCGGATTGTCTCGCCCATGATCGGATCTTTTCAGGCGGAGAATATAACCGGAGCATACGCGATGGCGAGAGAGCTTGGAATACAAGATAAAGAAATAGTCGAAGCTATCTCGACATTTAAAGGTATGAAGCGACGTCTTGAAAAACGGCTTGAGGGTAAGATAACAATATTTGACGATATTGCCCATTCGGCGGATAAGGCAAGACACACGCTTAAAGAACTTAGGTCAATTTATCCGGAGTCAAAAATAATAGCGGTGTTTGAGCCGAATATAGGGGGGAGAGAGAAAGGTGTCGGAGATGGTTATAAAAATGCTTTTTCGGATGCGGATATTGTGGTAATCCCCCGACTCTCAAAACTTAAAGCTAAAAGCTCGCAGCTAAAAGCTGATCTCCCGATGGAGGGAGAAGAGCTGGCGGAAACTATTGGAAAAACACACGAAAACGTAAGATATCTAAAAAATGACGATGAATTGGTATCGTATATCAAAGAGACGACAAAGAAAGGAGATGTTGTTGTCTTTTTGGGGTCGCATGGATTTAGGGGGATGATTGAAGAGGTAGTTAATAGCTGTTAGGTGTTAGGTTAAAGAATGTAGCATATAACGTATAAAATGTAACATCATAATAAAAGAGGAAAAATAGAAATAGCTTTTAATAGGAAGGTAATTTTAAATTTTGTGGATATGGATAAGATACTGCCAAATAAGGAATGGAGGAAGACTCTTCATAGCGTTCCGTTTAGTGCAGTTGTCGTTTTTTGGAATGATAAGAGCATATCCACGATCTAATACCTGATCGAAATGCTCAAAATTCGTTGCGAGAATTGAGGATTTCGAGGAAGCATATTGAAATACGCTGACGAGGAAAACTCAATTTGTAGCAGAATTTTGAGCATTTAGGCAGGTAAGCCTCTGTTTACTTCATATTTTGCGGTTAGATCGTGGATAGGATCTAAGGGAGAGGTTTTGTCGGTTTTGAGAGATTACAAGCCAGGAATGGTATTTCCCGGTGGGGTTGCGGAAAAGGGCGAGTCGCCAAAAGAGACGGCGATAAGAGAGGTGGAGGAAGAAATCGGGATCGGTGTTTCAGAAATTAAAATTATGGCGGTCGTATTTACCAGGCACCCTTTCGACAGTTTTAGGTTTGTATTCGATGGCGGTAAGTTATCAGAAAAACAGCAGGGACTTATAAAATTATCGGGAGAGATTTCAAAATTTGAATGGTTGGAAGTGGATGAATTTTTGGATAATTGTACTGCTGACCTTTTTCACATAAACTACCGCAAAACCAGTCTTTTTTTTGCCGTCTGCGACACGCTTCGAGCAAAATATCTTTCACCGTAGTCATAGCTACGACTCAAGAGATTTTGCACTCCAGCATATCACATACAACAAAAAATCCTAACTTTTGCTTTGTTAGTTTATGTGAAAAAGGTCAGTAAATCTTTTCGCTGTCTTAAAGATGTACTCACTTTTGTAAATAGAGACGAGCGGGACGGACTTAGTTGTAGTTATATTGAGGTTGAGTAGAGTAAAGAGTAAAGCCAGACTGGTCTGACCAGTCCGGCTGATAGCTTAATTTCGACTTACTAAAATAATCCTTAAAATAAGGATAAAAATCAAGATTTACAATCCAAAACTACAGCAACCTGGTTGCCTATATAAAAACGCTCCGCGTAATGCGGAGCGTTTCAAGGTCAATGATTTTAATGACCCATCTCAATCATTCTAAAACCTTCTGTTTTTTTCCACTCACCGTCAGTGAATGACTGCATAACTTTAGAGTATTCCAAATTTTTATTGCCATTGGGGTATTTTTGGTGGAATGCTTTAGCGCACTCATCACCCTCTTTCTCTTTCAAAATCATCTCTATGTCTCTGGCTTTCATTTTCATAAGGCTTAAGATTTAATTGTTGAACTGAACACCTGGTCAGATAATATCATAGATTAAAATTCCTACAAATATCGAGCCCTATGTTACACTGGTCTGACTACTGTAATATAGTGAGGTGAGATTTTGCAGTTTCAGTAGTCTGACTACTGAAACTGCAATTGGCTCCTATTTTGTAATTCAAAGTGCTATACTGAAAATATTATCGAGTACGATTACAGTACATAAGTGAAGGTTATTAGAGACCATGAAGCATAAAATGATTATGGCTGTTATAGCATTTCTACTTGCAAGTGGGGGCTATGGCGGATACAAAATAATAAAAGCAACCGATGAAAAAGCATACGAGGCGGCGTTGCACAAAGTCGAGAGGGTCGTGGACGGAGATACTCTAATCCTTTCGGATGAAAACCGTGTGAGGCTTTTGGGAGTGGACGCTCCGGAGAGAGGAGCTTGTTATTACGGAGAGTCTAAGGAATACCTTGTTGATTTGCTTGAGGGCAAAGATATAAGGATAGAAAAAGGACTGACAGCGAAAGATGACTACGGCAGACTACTTAGATGGGTAATACTACCCTCCCCTGAAAAAGACGAGGATAATATTCTTGTAAATGAGAAGATATTGGAGACGGGGCACGCCTTGAGATTATCGTATTCAGATGAAAGTGTCGATGATAACAGGTACAGAGATATCCTGGTTACAGCCGAAAAAGAAGCCAAAAACAAAGAACTGGGAATTTGGTCTGAATGTGAAGTCGAAGATCCAAAAGAAAATACTTCCGCCCTTCGTGAAATTGATACCGGTCCGACTGATCCGAATTGCACCATAAAGGGAAACATTTCTGAAAAGGGCTATGGCAGAAATTATTTCTTTGATTATTGTCCGAATTACAATAGAATAAAAATCGATACCAGAAAGGGAGAGTCCTATTTTTGTAACGTGGAAGAAGCCGAGGAAGCAGGTTTTGTGATGTCGGAAAGTTGTGGGAATACTTTTTAATTAACATTAAATAAAAACTATGTAACATAGGACATACGCAAATGGATGAAATTCGAGGCGCACAAGGATTTTATCCTGAGTGCTATGCCTTATAGAGCGAAGGATAAAAACCGCAGTTGGGCGGAGACCCTGTCATCCGACTGGGCAAGAGTTCGCCATTTGCGTATGTCCTATAAAATTATGAATTATTTAACTTTAATTATTACAGTCGCCATTGTCGGATTTATACTCGGCAGAATTTCGGTAGGCACTCGGAATTTAAACAAAAATAAAGTAGAGCTTGAAAAAATGCGAGAGGAAGCGCGACAGGCGCTGACGGATAGAACCAAAGAAAGGAAGGACAAGATTTTGTATCTGATGAAAGGAGAATTGGAACACTTAAACGAGCTTAGAGCTTGCGGTGTAAGTGATATGAGCAAGGGTATTACTTCTGATAATGTCGAAAAACTCTTGGGAGTGTCTAACAGCACCGCCCTTAGGTACCTAAATGAACTTGAAAGAGAGGGTAAAAGGTTCTGTAAAGATTAGTGTGTCTCATCCCTGTTAATAAATGAAAATTGGTGAACCGGAAACTTCGACCAATTTTTGTGCTCGAA
>PCWC01000037.1 GCA_002787175.1 Parcubacteria group bacterium CG11_big_fil_rev_8_21_14_0_20_39_22
TCTGTAAAGATTAGTGTGTCTCATCCCTGTTAATAAATGAAAATTGGTGAACCGGAAACTTCGACCAATTTTTGTGCTCGAATTCTTTAATAATAATGAAAACATAGTCCAGCAATCTCTCCGGTGATTCAAAAGACAGTTTGTTTTTTGTCCCTTTGCGAATATGTTTGTTGAGGTTTTCAATTGAGTTGGTAGTGTAGATCATTCGTCGTACTTCTGGTGGATATTCAATGTAGGTGAAGTAGTACTCAAGTGTTTTTTTGTTAAAATGTTTTGCGATCATTTTGTATCTCGTTTCCCATTTTTCAATGAATGCTTTCACTTTCCTATACGCTTCTTCTCTCGTAGCACTTGCGTCAAAATTATCAAATACGTGTTTCAAATCTTCCACCACTTCTTTCTTTTCCTTCGGACGAATGTCGTTGAGCACATTCCTCATCTTATGGACAACACATTTCTGAAGTTTCGTCTTTTTCCACGCTTCCATCACCGTCTCCTCCATGCCGGTGATACCATCGGCAATGACGAGGGAGACATTTGTGATACCGCGCTTTTTGATAGAGGAGAATATCTCTCTCCATGTAGCCGTAGACTCTGTGGGACTGACATCAAGTGCGAGTAATTCCCTTGTGTTACGCTCTGTAACACCGTAGGCAACATACACGGCCTCCTTTTCGTAGCTATCACCACGGCGTACCGTAATGAAGATGCAGTCGCAGAAGATGGCATGGTATGTCGAGTCCAAAGGTGATTTTTCCCATGCCTCTCGTATCCCGTGAAATTGTTCCGCGAGGTTTGCCACGGTCGTGTGGGACACTGAGTCTCCGAAGAAGTCGACCATCACCTCCGATATGTCTCTTGTGGTCATTCCTTTTTTGTACAAAGTGAGCACAAGCTCGTTTACTTGGTCCTGATTCATTTTGAATAGTTGGAGCGCAAGAGGAGCAAATCCCGAGTCGCGTGTGCGTGGAACGTTGATTTGAATGCCGTTTTTCATGAGTGACTGGAAACTCCGAGAGTAGTAGCCATTCCCTTTAGTCTCTGTTGCTTTTTCTAAATATTCCTCACGTTCGAGACCGAAGAGTGTTTCCAGATTTTTCATGACAAACTGCTCCATTGTCAGGTCTGATAACGCTCCACGCATGTTCTTGATGGAACTTTCCAAAAATATCTCGCTTCTAGTTTTTGTTTTTAGATTCTTTTTCATTTTTGTCTGATTAATTGATAGATTACTCTATGTTATCAGACACACTT
>PCWC01000069.1:0-4683 GCA_002787175.1 Parcubacteria group bacterium CG11_big_fil_rev_8_21_14_0_20_39_22
CGCTCGGCGCGTGAGATTAGATTTAATGACAAATTTTTGCTAAAGTGAGTTCTAGCCTCGTTTAAGACGGACTCCAAAACCCGACTTTTTGGTTGAGAATCAACAGCGGACTCGGCAAAGCGAAAATCTTTTTTCTGGGGATTTTGATTTGGCAAAACCGAGACTGCATTTCCCTCGCGGGCTTCTTTTTTGGATTTTGGCGGGTGTGGATAAACTTTACTTGACTAAATTACTTTAATTTGCTAAAGTAAACATGTTATGGAATTTAATTGGAATATAAAAGAAAATAAGCAATTTGTGGAGAGTATTCTCCTTTTGAAAGATCGTAAGGAAACCGAGGCGTTTTTGCGTGATCTTTTGACGGAAAGTGAACTTACTGAATTCGCCAAACGACTTGAAGCCGCCCGTCTTTTATCTCGCAATACTCAATACTTAGTAATTAGTGAAAAGACTGGGTTGTCTTCAACTACTGTTGCTCGCATTTCAAAATGGCTAAAGGGACCACTCGGTGGTTATCGGCTTATTCTTGATCGTCTTTCAAATATTCATCATCACAATCCTACCAAACTTGGGAAAGGATTGTCTTTGACGCGTAACTAAACGCATTTCGAAACCAACCCCTTCTCAAGTCTGAGAAGGGGTTTTGCTTGTCTACCTAAAAATAAAACGACAAGCAAGTTCTTTAAAAAAGGAAAAGAAATGAAATTCAGAGACGAACTCATCACCAATCTTCTAAACAACGAAGGCGGAAAAATTGGGAAATTTTTCCGAGAAATTGAACCAAGCAGGAATAAAGAAATCTGTCTTGCCCAAGGATACGGTCTAAATCAAAAAGTCCCTATCCGATTGCTCGCATATCCAATACCAGTTATGCGACTTTCTACACAACTGGGTAATCCAGTTGTAAATCTCTATATCGCAAAGCATGGCGTTGAGAGAGCAAACTCGCAGAACTATCAAAATTCATGCGATTTGGTTAAAAAGGTTTTGGAGAAATATGTAAAAACTTTTTATCAAACCGAAATCGAAGTTTTAATTGATAGTGACCTATCTCCCGCGCTCACTAATGTCATCGAAAACCTTATGCCATCTGCTTTGGAAATATATCAATCAGATGAGCAAATCAAGGCGTTTGCTGACAAGCGTGGTGGAATGAATGCCATTCGATACATGGTAGAACACATTTTCTACATGAGGGACTCAATCGATATCCCCAACATGAGAGAATGTTTACTGGTCAAAGAAATGTCTTTGAATCATAAACACATAATCATGATTGGCGGGCCGGCAGAAAAAATATTCTATCGATTTCGACAACACGTGATTGCAAAGGTTGGTTTCCATGATCAATGGAAATCAAGTCAACTGTTGACGCAGATTGGCGACCCTCCGACATACCACTGTTATGAAAATGAGCCAGTGTTTGGTTCTGTTTTACCAGACAATGTTGATGAGTTATTTCGGTTCTTGAATTCATTACCGAACGACCAAGGTAAAGGAAAAAACATACTTTGTGATTATAAAATTCTTTTACAAGAATTTGCTGAAGTAGAAAAGTTTTCTTTGCCCAATGATGTTGAACGGATTGTGCTTGAAAAAGGATACGAGAGGTTGAAGGATTTCGTGTCTAAATTATAACGCTTCAATTAACAAAATAATGGGGATGTTAAACAACACCCCATTTATTATTTATGAAATATTTAAAAATAAATCCAGGAGGAAATATAACAGCTATTGTGAGAGACAATTTTACTCAAAAAGAAAAGGTAAAATTATCTCAAAAAATAATGAGAAAGGATAAAACGATTGAACAAGTCGGTTTTTGGTCGCATTCAAAAAATAAAAAGAATGATGGTTTTTTGGATATGGCAGGAGGAGAACTTTGTGGAAATGCAATGAGAGCGTTGGGCATGTTAATTTATAAAGAAACTGGAAAATCAATCTTAAAACTAGAGTCCTCTGGGACGAATGAAGTCGTAAAAACTTATATCAAGGGGAGTGATTCTGCTATAAAACTTTCACTGGATGATTTTAGTGGCTCTAAAAATTATTGTTCGTTACCAGGTATAAAATATTTTATAACTAAAAAAGTATTTGAAAGAGTAAAAGCATATAACATTTTGAAAAGAAAATTTGGAAAATTTCCTGCTTCAGGAATAATTTCATACAAAAAAGAAAAAAGTCTATATGTTATTAAACCAATAATTTGGGTGCGGGCTGTCGATTCGCTTATTGAAGAAACAGCGTGCGGGTCTGGAACGCTAGCTTTAGCATTTTTAATTTATTCAAAATACAAAACAAGGAATTTTAAAATCAAACAACCTAGTGGATCAATTTTTGATGTTGTTGTAGGAAAAAGATATATAAATCTTTCTGGACCAATATTAAAAATAGAAAATATAATATTGCTTTAAGATTTTATCACCCGCCAAAATCCAAAAAAAAGAAGCCCGCGCGGATTCCTCCCGACCCCTCCTCCGCGCGGGCGAAACCCAAAATCCCCGCCGAATTTCAAAAACAGTAGTCTCGGTTTTGCGAATCCTTTCCCCAGAAAATAGTTTCGCAAAACCGAGTCCGCATTTGTATTTGCACATTCCGTCCTTTTCCTTTGGAAAAGCTCTGTGCTTCGCACAGAGGCGCTTTAGCGCACGGATGTACGATTGTGTGGATATTCTTATGAATTTTTGATAAAGTAGGTTCGAACGAAGTCGTAAAGACACTCAAGTTAGATACTCAAAGTTTAGGTATAAAAGATGAAACGCTGTAGCAAAATAATTTTAGGATTACTTGCGATTATCATTATAGGGTACGGTGTTTTTGCGGTATCGGTAAGACCTTCCAACGCAAGAGACTGGTCGGAAGATCTCTCGGTTCTTGCGACTTCCGAATTCAACGACAATCTTGTAACGATAAAAAATATCAGGAATTTCAAATACGATTCGGTGCTTGAATATACTCCGGACTATTATGATAAAACTTTTGATCTGAACGAAATAAAGTCCGTTGATTTTATTGTAGAACCATTTTCCGGTGTGGCAGCCCATACTTTCGTGGCTTTTGGGTTTGAAGACGGTTCTTATGTCGATATATCGATTGAGGTAAGGAGAGAAAAAGGTGAATTTTATAATATTTTCAAGGGTATGGTTAGGCGTTTTGAGCTTGTTTACGTTGTTGCCGATGAAAATGACGTGCTTAAATTGCGTACCAATCACAGGAAGGATGATGTTTATATATATCCTATAGACACGACCAAAGAGAAGATGAGGAAGATGTTCGTATCGATGCTAAGCCGAGCCAATAAGCTTGCAAAAGAGCCCGAATTTTATAACACTGTGACTAACAATTGCACAACCAACATAGTCGAACATGTAAACGAAATAAGTACCAAGCGTGTCCCACTCAGTTATAAATATTTCTTGCCGAAGTATTCAGACGAATTGGCTTACGAGATAGGGCTTATAAAAGGCGAGGGTACAATTGAAGAGTTGCGTGAAAGTCACAATGTAAAAGAAGTGGCAAATCTATATGGCGATGATCCGGATTTTTCACACAAAATAAGGGAGATTTTGCCGGAATAAAATTGATATACTTTGTCCCCAAAAATCTATGATAATATGAAGTCTTTAGAATTTGTTTAAAATTTTGCTTGTGCACGTTGTTTAACTCATAATTTCAGTGCCGAGATTTTAAACAGATTTCGCCGATGTAGCTCAATTGGTAGAGCAGCGGTATCGTAAACCGCAGGTTGTCGGTTCAATCCCGACCATCGGCTCCAGTTTCGTACAAAAAAGAAAAGAACTATAAAAGGTGTGGGCGTGTCGCAGACACACCCAAACTGGTTTGCCTGAATTCGCAAGCTAATTCTCAAAATTCGGTGGGTTCGGGTTTCCGCCCTGCAGGGTGCGATAGGAATGTGGGGCGGATTTTATTTTTTGACGACAATAGACCATAAATAAAACATCTTGTCTGGTCTGGTCAAATATTTCTTAATTTTGATATAATGATTGTATGTTAAGACTATCAACAGTGTTTAGTGGAATTGGTGCAATAGAACACGCACTAAAAAGAATGGGGGTTCCTTATGAACTTGTTTTTGCTTGCGATATAGATAATTTTGTAAAAGAAACTTTTTTTGCAAATTACAATATTGATGAAAGTCGTTGGTTTAAAAATATACAAGATATAGACGGAAAGCCATTTAAAGATAAGGTGGATATTTTTGTCGGGGGTAGTCCTTGTCAATCTTTTTCTCTTGTAGGTAAGCGAAGAGGATTCAAAGATTCTAGAGGTACTCTTTTCTATGACTTTGCTAGGTTGGTAAAAGAAATACAGCCAAAGATTTTTATATTTGAAAATGTAAAAGGTCTTTTAAGCCACGATAGCGGGCAGACTTGGGAGGTCATTCAAAATACATTTGGAGAACTTGGGTATGACTTTAAAGCTCAAGTATTAAACGCGAAAGATTATGGTATTCCTCAACACAGAGAAAGATTGTTTGTCATTGGATTTAAAAAGAGAACAAATTTTGAATTTCCAAAACCTATAGAGCTTACACTAAGTATGCAGGATCTATTAGAAGATTATCCTGAAGAAAAATATTATTTAGGGCAAAAAGGGGTAAATTTTGTCACAAGCAAAAAAAATCTTGATAAAAGATATACTCAAATCAATGGTTCAATCGCT
>PCWC01000069.1:4925-5452 GCA_002787175.1 Parcubacteria group bacterium CG11_big_fil_rev_8_21_14_0_20_39_22
CAGAAAATTAACACCTAGAGAATGTCTAAGGTTGATGGGCTTTGACGACACATTTAAAATTGTAGTTAGTGACACTCAAGCATATAGACAAGCAGGAAATAGTATTGTTGTAAATGTTTTAATGAATATACTTAAAAGACTTGATCTTAAATCTATGTCGGCAAAAAGTCCCACTCCCAAAAATAAAAATGATGTAATTTTGACAAAAATTAAAAGTAGCTTATTATTACCAAAATATGCAGAACGAAATTAACTTAAACAACAAAAAATATGAACTGATAGAGCAAGTTGACAATATTGCCGTTGTTGATAGTTTCGTCAAGAAAAATAAAGTTGGAAGAGGAAATGGTGAAGCGAGACTTTATCTAGGATCTCAACAAGGTCAGCATGATTTTAATGCTTTCTTTGGAGATTTTTCACCAAAAGCCTTTTTTCTCAAAAGAGATTTTGAAGATTACTTAAATGATGCAAAATTTGAATATGAGGAACAGGAACAGGGTTATCAAGAAAATATCTCTGAAGATTGG
>PCWC01000026.1 GCA_002787175.1 Parcubacteria group bacterium CG11_big_fil_rev_8_21_14_0_20_39_22
CTCTATTTTGTACTCATAGTCACATGAGCAAGAGGTATCACCGAATTATTATCTATACAAGGGGCGAGGTCTCACGTTAATTATTGTCTATAGCGCAATATTGACTTCTTTTTTGTAGCGGAGTATTATGCAAGTAACTTGCATAATAATTATGAGAGTAAATGTGTATAAAAATAAAATATTGAAATTGCTTGAGAGGAATCATCTCTTAAGTATAGCTGATATCCATAACAAAATAGCGGGTGCTGACTACTCGACAGTATATAGAAACGTAGATCAATTGGTTTCTGACAATCGGATACGCAAGGTAGTGTTTGATAAAGGAAAGATTATGTACGAGCTGAGCAAAGATACAGACAAACACGATCACTTCTTGTGTCTTGATTGTGGAGATATTGAAGAGATAAATGTTTCTTTTAGAGATTTATCATTACTTAGCAATCACAAAGTTAGCGACCTTTTAGTTAGAGGGCTTTGTGGAAGTTGTAATCAAAAAGTATAAATAATATGAAAAAAATAATTATAATGATAGCTGTATTTGCAGTTTTAGGGGGAGTTGTATTTGCGTTGAGCAATACTAAAGCCTCTGACTCAAAGTCAGAAAACAAAGTAGGGGCAACAATATTCCCAATTTACGATATTGTAAAACAAATAGCCGGTGACGAATTCGAAGTCGTTCTCCTGCTCCCTCCGGGCACTTCCCCACATACATTTGACCCACAACCGAGTCTTTTGAAAGATTTGCAAGGAGCCAAATTGGTATTTGCAATAGGATATGGACTTGATACTTGGTCAGACAGTGTCGCTCAATCTATTAACGCATCCGTTGTTGTCGTAGACCAAGATGTAGAGCTTCGTGCTACGGAAGAAAATGACGATCATGACGAGGATACGGAATCGCATAAGGACGAGGATGAAGACGAATACGGTCACGGACCAATCGATCCTCATTACTGGCTCTCTATCACCAACGCGCGGCTTATAGCTTCAAACATTGCAAGCGAATTGGCTGAGAGAGACAGTGAGAATGCATCACTGTACATAGATCGTGCAGGAAAATATAAAAGAGAGTTAGAAGTATTGGAGACAGAACTCCGTGGTAAAACCGCCAACTTATCGAATCGAAATATCATATCGCTTCATGACGCCTGGTATTACTTCGCCGACGGATTTGGACTTAATCTGGTTGGAACATTCGAACCATCAGCAGGAAAAGAGCCGACACCACGATACTTGGCTAACTTGGAGGGAGAGGTAAGAGAACACAACGTATCGACACTCTTTATAGAACCTCAGCTATCTACCGCTTCCATTGAAGCTTTTGCAGATGATCATGATCTAAGTATTGCTATCATCGACCCATTGGGAGGGGTTCCAGGAAGAGATAGTTATGTTAATCTTATGCGATATAATGTAAATCAAGTTGTAAACGCACTTAATAATTAGATGAATACAGAAGCCGTAGAAGTTAATAATGTTTCCTTTGAATATGAAAAAGGAAATGAGGTTGTCAAAGATGTTTCTTTTTCCATCCCTATAAATTCGACGACAATGCTCATTGGTCCAAATGGTTCGGGTAAAACAACCCTTCTAAAAATTATGGTTGGCTTGCTTTTGCCGTCCAGTGGAAGTGTGAAGGTCTATGGGGTAGAACCGAAAGATAACAGGAGCGATACCGGTTATGTACCACAGAAATTATACTTTGATCAGACTTTTCCAATAACTGTTAAAGAATTTTTGAAATTCTCTTACGGAGGACCAGACAAATATGTCTTTGAAATGTTAGAAAACCTTGGAATCAGAGATCTTGCCGGGTCACTTATAGGCAAATTGTCGGGCGGACAATTGCAACGTGTACTGATTGCCAGGAGCTTGCTTGGGAACCCCAAGATACTCTTCCTCGATGAGCCAGTAAGTGGGATAGATATGGGTGGAGAACAAAATTTCTATGATCTTATAAAAGAAATCCAAAATAAATTTGATGTGACCGTGGTTATGGTTTCTCACGAGGTACATCTTGTATCGAGGATTGCCGATCAAGTGATTTGTATTAACAAAGAAATGCTTTGCAGTGGAGCACCCGAAAATGCACTATTACCCGAGGTGGTCGAAAAACTTTATGGCAAACACACATCTTTGTATAAACACCACTGTTAAAAATTATGTTTGAAATACTACAATTAGAATTTATGCAAAGGGCGTTTATAGCAGGAATTATCCTGGCACCGCTTTTATCTGTCCTCGGAGCTTTTACTACACTGCGTAAAATGTCATTCTTCGCCGACGGCATCGCTCACGCTTCCCTTTTGGGTGTAGCATTGGCGATTATCGCAGGTGTGACACCTTTCAATGGAGCGCTGGTTGCAGGACTTCTCTTCGGAGTACTGACATTCCTGCTCGAGCGATATACCAAGCTTGCAACAGATGCGATTATCGGAATTATCTTTACTACAGGATTAGCACTTGGAATCATTATTATTTCCCTTCAGCCTGGATACCAACCCGACCTTATTAGCTTTCTCTTCGGAAACATACTTGCCATTACTTGGAGTAATGTCTGGCTGATACTTGTACTTTCTTCAATAATCCTTTCGTTGGTATTTCTATTGTTTAGACAACTCACTCTACTTTCACTTTCTGAAGAATTGGCATGGACTTCGGGCATATCGACCAAGTATCTAAACCTATTTTTCTACATTATGGTTTCAGTCTCGGTAGTATTGGGAGTAAAGCTTCTCGGAATTATCTTGGTGAGTGCTTTACTTATTACGCCACCAGTGACAGCGAAACTTATAACACAATCGTTTCGTTCGTATGTCTTCCTATCCGTCATCTTTTCTTTAATAGCTTTTATCGGTGGATTATTTGTATCTTACTATTTCGATTTTCCTTCAGGTGCATCAATTGTAGTATCAGCAACCACTATTTTTGCCATTGTGTTTGCGGTTAAGATTACGTGGCAAAACTCCAAATAAAAAGTTCCGCTTCTTACCATTTAGATAAGTGGAAGCGGAACTATTGTGGAGCGGTTTTGGTTAACGGTTATTTTTTACCGATGAATCCATTACTTTTATATAATCTTCGGGTTCATCTTTTTCGATGAGAAAACCGAATTCTTGAAGAGCAGTGACGAGTTCCCTCTCTTTTTTTGAGAGCTGGTGCCAATCTTTTCGCTCCATTACCTCCGCCGCCAACTTTCACTTCCTTTTCTGTTGCCATACTATCTATCCCTTTCTTTGTCTTGTTTTTGTTGGTTCGCTTTACAGTATACACAGCAGACCAAACCTGGCAAACAGTAGCCCCGTTTCAAGCATCTCGCACTTGCCCAGTCAAAAACATTGCTCTATTACGATTATTGTGTTATAGTCATATTTAAGCAGATGTAGGTTGCCGAGGGCAACTTGGGAGAGTATATCTCCAAAAAAGATAGAAATATCCGTGTGTAAAAACCCCGTGCTGCATCTCTCCGGCACATCCCGCCCTAAAAACATAGGGCGGGTTTTTGTATATTGAAAGATTTTGAGTTTGGTTTTGTTCGCCAACTCATCATAGTATAGGATTGTGCTTGTCCGACCGATATGCAGTCTATAAATCATCACTCTCACCTCTTTGCAGATAGAAATATATCGCAAATACAACACCTACTGGTATTGCGGGTACAGACAGTCCTATAAGTATTGGCATAAGTGAATTGACTATAGTAATAAATGTTTTCCCACTATCAAAAGTAGCTGAAAGCACATTCACTATTCCCCAGATAGATAAAAGTATAAAGAGTAAAGCAGGAGGAACTAAAAGTGACAGTAGTACTTTTCGCATATCAGCACCTTTTTTATTTCTAATTCCAGTACTGACGCTACCTTGACCCACTATGTTGTTATCTACAATAAAAAGTGTTCCACAGCTTGTACAGAATTTATCACCTTCTTCTCTTTTTGATTTGCATTTCTGACAAAACATATTAAATACAGTCAGTGTTTGACGCCTCAACAGAACCAATTAACCCCTTATTCATCCCATAGTAGTTCCATTTTATAGGAATATTTTTTTCTCTGTAGTATTCAAACGAAGAGTCTTCGCAAAAATACGATATAAGTCCTGACGATATCGTGTCTTCTAAACCTGATGACCACTCTAATTCATCTGCTGTGAAATTCACCATTGTATAGTCGAAGTTCATCTTGTTATCATAACTTGCATATATGCGATCAAGTCTTACTTCCTCATCAATCATTGCCGGCAAATCATACATTGAATTTACATATTCCTCAACTTCCTTTAGTTCTTTGGGAAGTGATTTAATTGTTGGTATCCCTGAGCAGGATGTTTGATTAGTGAGTCCATATCCCACCACACTAACGTCACCTTTATTATCTACACAGTAATAACCCCCCTCACTCACTGGAGCACTCACTGCATACTCAGAAGAACTGTCATTACAGACATAATTAATACTTTTATCTCCAAAAGTTTTACCGAAAAGTAATTCCATTTGCTCATCAATACAGAAGTCGCTATAGCTGTTTAAATTCTTTTCATAATAAAGTTCAGCTTCTACTCGAGCTCTACTCAGTATTGATTTTATCCCAGCATCTCGACTCTTATTTCGTGCCTCCTCAAGTGAAGCCAAAACTACCGATGAAATAATTCCTATAATCATTATAAATAAAAGGGAGACAGCAATGATTACAATGATTATTCCCGCTTTGTTGTCGTATTTCTGCCTCCTGATTTTTTCAGAATCGATTCTTTGAACATCTTCTGGAGTAAGTGCTTTAGGAACAACGAGTGTGCGAGACAGTCTATCGTGCCAGCCCTGTGTTGGATAGGCTCCGTAAAAGAGAAACGAAAGAGGTTCGAATGGGATGTGTCGGGCGAGTGTTCGTCCTAAGAGAGCGAGAAAGCTCGGCCTTTCTCCCTGCATATTAACAACCTTTGTACCAGTAAGCATCTTTCCTATTGTCTTTTGGAATAAGGCTTCAAAAATCAAGTGGTACGAGAAAAATGCAGTGATACTGAGTACGAAGACAGTGGTCTCACCGAATAGAAAACTTGAAGCAAATCCCACAACGAACGCAAAAACGTACATCGCAATGATATCTACTATATTATGTAAAAACCGCTGGAGCAAAGATGCAGGTAAGACTAATTCTTCGTTAGTTATAGTCGCATTAACGCTATTGCCGATCTGATTGCCGCAACTTTTGCAAAAATTTACACCTTCCTTATTTTCTGTGCCACACTTAGAACAAAACATAGATATACTAAAATTTATTAAAAACTAATTTCCATCCTCGCTGTACATCTTTATATAAGTTAACTTCTCTTTATACTACAATTTTCTATCGGGGATGGCAATGAATCGTTCCAGCTAATAATAAATGATACCCAACTTCTAC
>PCWC01000086.1 GCA_002787175.1 Parcubacteria group bacterium CG11_big_fil_rev_8_21_14_0_20_39_22
GAGGCGGGGTGATGGACTCGCCCGCGCGGAGGAGGGGTCTGGGGAGGAATCCGCGCGGGCTTCGGCTTTTTGTTTTGGCGAAATTCTGGCGGGCTTATAAATTCAAAAAGTGTCTCGCCATACAATCTTAACAAAAAAGAATGGCGAGTTCCAAATTGTATTGTGCTTGACCCACCCTCCCGTTCGCGCACAAATCCCCGCCGTTTTTAGGAAATATTATAAAACGGCGGGGATTGCTCCCTTATGACTTACTCACAAACATTTTGTATATATTCTCATTTACTTCTTGTTCAGTTCCGTAAACCTCTTTTCGTGCGAAACGATACAAAACATATTGTGCTGCAATGTTACCCAAGTCTGTTGCTTGACGACTCGCTTCTTCACCATACACACGCATAATATTACCAACCATCTTTCCAGTGTTTCCAAACTGTGACACGCCGAAACTTATAGATTCTATTGCAAGTTGAGCAATACTATTTAAAGAGTTTGCTCCAATACTTAGAATCAAAGACTTCTTGAATGTCTCAGATTTACTAACATTATTAAGTTTATTCATTTCTTCCAGCATTGATTTGTATGAACTGGCAGTCCCAAATTTATCAAGAAAAATAAAATACGTATATCGTAGTTTCGTTTTAAGATAGTAACCATAAGCAACCAAACCAATAACAAACACAGCAAACAATATGAGCGAACTGTTTAATATAATTTCATAACTGTTAGAACTGTTAAATGTGGGTACGAAAACCTGTATTAGTAGCCCAAAAGCAATAATAATTACTACTATAGGAATAAAATAATATCGTAGCCATAATTTAATGCGAAAGGCAAAAGCTGGCCAAAATAATTTTTTCGCTATTCTCCAACTTTCCGATGGTTCTAGATTCTTTTTATCAAAAAAAGAATCTATCCAAATTTGTTTTTCAATTTTAAAAATAAAACGAACAATACTACTGTAAAACGCAGCTACTAATAAATATGGAATAAGGATTTTAAGATATGTAAAAGTTTGATCTTGTGAAAAAGATTTAAAATCGTATATCAAGTTTAATACATAACTTACAATTATAAGTAATATGTAAGGCCAAGTGATGAGGAAAATTCTTTTAAACAACGCTGATTTTCTTAGCTTGAGTTGTCGTCCTATTTCCTCAAATATTTCTTTATAGGATGGAGGAAGTGGACTAGGTTGCTGTGATTTAATTTC
>PCWC01000008.1 GCA_002787175.1 Parcubacteria group bacterium CG11_big_fil_rev_8_21_14_0_20_39_22
CTATAGCTCATAATAAACTGTTACCAAGGAGTTAATCTCTCTTGTTACCGAATCGTCTTTGAATATCATATACTTTTTTCAATCTTTTTTCCATTTCTTTTTTTAAAATCAGCGGATTAAGTTTTAAATGATCTTGTCGTAATTTCTCTTTTACATCTTCTGTGATTGTCGTATGTTCCAATATTCTTTGATATGGAGTCTTGGGAATTTTTTCATAAATTCTCTTGTATTTTGAATTGTCTTTTTCTTTGCCAATCATTCTTCGCACTGTCACAAAATGCATTAGGTAAGGAGTCATAACATCGTAATAATCATTTAAAGCATCCACCGTTTCTCTGCAGGTTAAATTAATATATCCGACCATCTTTCGTATGACATGCCCGTTTCGTTCTTCCACATACATGTTGTCATTCTTTCTTCCGGGTCTGGATCTGGTGAATTTAATATCATTTTGCTCAAACCAATCTTTGGCAAGATAATTAATGAATTCACTGCCCGTGTCCGGATGAGCCATGAGCCACAAGTAGGGCAATCTTTGTTTGATTTCTTTCATACTCTCAAGTGTCGCTTCCTGCCCTTTGTTCCACTGCGCTCTCGGAACACAGAGGCAAGTGGCTGAATCAGTGTAATTAAGGGTATATACAGCATCTCCCAGCAGAGTGTTGTTGTGAAGCACAGTATCAATCTGCCCATTGCCAGGAGGTAGTTCTTTCCACGGTCCGTTAAATGTTGGAATTATATGTTTCAAATGTGAAGGTCTGGTAGCTGAAACTCCGCTTCTTTTTCCGCGAGCTTTTAAGAAATTACCCACTCTTCTTTTCACAGTCGCAAGCTTCATGGCTCGGAGTTTAGAGGTGGCTGTATCTCCATGACTCCATAATTTGTCACGGACCAAAATATCAATGTACTCATTAATGACAGGAAAGAGCAATTCACCGCAGACTTCATTACCTGCTTCCCAGACTGCTTTCAAGGCAACCGTTACATCCAGGCCATAGTATTCGCTTCGGCCCCTTTTTTCTTCTTTGTATGGGTCATGCAATTGCAAATCTCGGAACTTACGAATCGCCGCCTTTCTGTGCATTTTTGTGACAAAACAGACATGATTTAATATCTTAGTCTTTTTGTCTTTTCCCGCTTTTAAATATTCACCTAAATACTCCTCAAATATGTTGTTTTTTGTTTCCATAGTCATATACGACTACGGTAACCTATTTATGAGCTA
>PCWC01000009.1 GCA_002787175.1 Parcubacteria group bacterium CG11_big_fil_rev_8_21_14_0_20_39_22
AACCAGGGGTGGCGGAGTGGCCAATCGCAATAGACTGTAAATCTATCGGGCTTGCCCTACGGGGGTTCGAATCCCTCCCCCTGGACAAGAGTAGTAGCAGTAGCGTATCATAAACGGTTGGTATTTAAGAGATGGCAAAAATATAGAAATCAAAAAAAATAAAGATGAGGTTCTTGAGTTAACAAAAAGAGTTCATCAACTTGAGATAAAAAATGAGAAATTAGGGAAAGATTCTGGGATCGAACCCGGTGACAGAAATGCGTTATGAAGACGATACTCGCCAAAATAATGAAAAAAAAGAAATACTTCTGTTTAAGCACACATATCGTTCTCACGCATGGAGCCTGCCTGGTGGGTATCTAAAGTCAGGAGAACACCCACGAGAAGCGCTCGAACGGGAAATAACAGAAGAATCTGGTTTGGTCGTCAGCATAGATGAATCGCTTAAGACACGTACCGCCCGAGAATCGCATCGACTTGACCTTTGTTACACAGGTATCTTGATTGGTGGAGATTTTGTTCCGACACACGAAGTATCAGATTGTGGATTCTTTTCTCAAGATAATCTTCCTCTTCTTCGCACGAATCAAGTTTTTTTAATTGATGAAGTATTAAAATCAACTTTTTCAAAAAATCATTTGCAATCCTAAACTTGGACATAGAAAGTTGTAATATGCTCCAATTTCTAGACACTCATACGTGAAAAACTTTACGCTCTCAGCTAAATCTACAACTGATATACTCTACTTGAGCTAAATAAACTACTATGAAATTCATCTTTCAAACAATGCCTGCGTATGGACACCTCAATCCTATGCTTGGTGTGGCAAAGGAATTAACAAATCAAGGTCATCATGTTTTGATCTACAACACAAAAGAGTTCAAAAGCAAAATAGAAAATGTTGGGGCAGAATATAAAGAAGTCCCATTGAATGACGCAACGCTCAATGTAGATAATTTACGAATTCTGCATAACGCACTCACTATCGCAGACTTCAGCCTTCGCGCAACAAAGCTATTGGTTGATCCGCTCATAAGTGAAATTGAAAAAGAAAAGCCAGACTGCCTGATTCATGACTCGCTGAGCTTATGGGGAAAAATTGCAGGGATTAAAACACAGGTCCCGACCGTGTCTTTAGTACCAAGTATGGCAATTAATTCCAGATTGGTATTAGGTCAAACACCGCTTCTCCTTGACGATTATGTACAAGCCTTT
>PCWC01000084.1 GCA_002787175.1 Parcubacteria group bacterium CG11_big_fil_rev_8_21_14_0_20_39_22
GGATGCGGGTCAAAGAGCTACGCTCTTTGACTGACAGACGCGTAGCGTCTGTCTTCATACCCTGTGGCGTAAGCCCAGGGTTCTTGATTTCTTAACGAACCTTGACTCTAGAGTATGATATGATATATTCAATGAGTGGCAAATATCACCGCAGGGTGGTAGTTGTCACCACAAGAAACAAATGGAAAATCAAAAAATCTTAATACAGTTGGATCTTTCTAAAAACGAGGCAAGAATTTATTTGGCTTTGGTTGAATTTGGCGAGATGACTATTAGCGATATTGCCGTAAAATCGGAAGTAAATAGACGAAATGTCTACGATTCCATCAACCGCTTGATAGAAAAAGGATTGGTTTTTGAAATTCGCTCTGAAAGAGAGAATCTTTATAAAGCGGTAGACCCCTCCAAACTTTCCGAAATAATATCGGAAAAGGAAAAATCGCTTCAAAAAATCATGCCTTCTCTTTTGGAGATGTATCATTCCAAACCCAAAAACAATGAAGTTTATATTTATCGTGGTCTTGAGGGGTGGAAAAATGTATTTAGAGACATATTGAGAGTAGGTCAGGATGTCTACACAATCGGAGGTAAAGGTAAGTGGTCTGATGAGCGTCTCTCTGGATTTTTGGAATACTTTGCAGAGGAAGCGGAAAAAAAGAATATCGGTTTTCATATTATTTTTGATTCTGAGGTTAAGTGTGAAGATAGAGAAATTTTAAGAAAACTTGAAAGTAATCATAAGTTTCTGCCTCCTGAGTTTTCATCTCCGGGAGCCGTGGATGTATTCGGTAATCACGTGGTCATGACTTCGGGAGCGGGGGAGTTTTTGGATGACGACATTTCTTTTACTGTAATTGTAAACGAAGAGTTGGCTTGCGCTTTTAGATCCTGGTTTAACTTTATGTGGTTGGCTCTTAGAAAAAAGAAGCAAGCAAATAAATTTGTAACTCAGTGAATTTGAAAAATAAAACACCGGAAGTACAATGATGACTACGTTAAATAGGGTTACTGAAAAATAAAATGGCAAACAAAAAGGCAAAAACAACAACAAAAAGTAAATCCAAAAAAACAAATAAAAAAATAAAAGTTGTTAAAGGTGTTTTCTCAAAAACAAAAAAGAAATTTGGCAATAAAACAATTCAGCTATCTTCAAGGAAGAAAAGCGTATCTAAAAAAAATAACAATGCCAAAAAAGTTTCTCAAAAACCTCGCAAAAAGAAAGCAAGAAGACAAGAAACAAATTTGAAATCGAAAAGCAGACCTTTTTCTAAAAAATTTACTCGCAAAAAGGAAAATTTTACCTGCAAGTACTGCGGGGAAAAGGTAAAAGGCGATGGCTACACAAACCATTGTCCCAAATGTCTTTGGAGCAAACATGTCGATATAAATCCAGGGGATAGAAAAGAGAAGTGTTTAGGACTTATGGAACCATCCTCTATCGAAATAAAATCTGGCAATCATATAATAGTTCATCGTTGCGAAACCTGTGGGTTTGTGCGAAGAAATAAATTTGGAGAGAAGGACAGTTTCGACACTGTGATTGAAATAGCAAAACGTACTGGTGGAATAGGAGGTGTTGCGTAAAATCCATTTCTAATAGGATCTGCGTATTAACGTGAATTTTATGCCTTCCACCCCTTCTTCTTGTAAGAGATCGTTATGCGATGGAAATGAAAAGACGAAGCGAAGTTTCTCGCTTGCGTCTGCCTTGTCGGTGAGGCAGGAGCCGACTGTGTTACTCCGACTTGTCTGTTATAACATTATCTACGGAGGAAGCATTTCGCGAAAGGGGATCGTGTCAATTCGTTTCTTCCAAAAATACTTGTCGAAGAATAGGGATAATCTCTTTTTTAAATTGGTCAGCTGTATTTTGTAGATCGGTACTAAGAAGAAATTCGATCCCAAATTCGCTCTCCAAAAACAGAGTGTGGTTTATGTGAGATAGAGTTACAGCAAAAGCTCTTCTGTCTTCTGTTTGTTCTGCGTCCGTCGATGTGACTATGATGCCTACAACATTTCCGCTGGCGTCTATTACGCTTCCTCCGGAAGCTCCTTTTTGTGATAGTAGGCTACCGGAAACTTCGATAACATCAATAGAGCTTTCTCCAAAAGTGTAGACTTGAGCGAGTTCTTCAAAAGAAGAGACCGCGTACAAATCTCTGCTTATCGCAATGCCTCCCAAAAATCCAGCGGGGTATCCTGCCAAGTATAATAAATCTCCGACTTCAAGTGACGGATTAGTATTGAAGCTTATATACGGTATCTGCTCCGGCAAAGGGTTTCCATTTGTCGTATCTGTTATAAGTAAAAATGCGAAGTCGTTCTCGCCCGTACCGAGAGGGTTGTCTTCAAGTATCTGGCTGGCATTTTCTTTAACCCAAGTGGGGGATATGTATAAAAGCCTTGCTCTATAAGTGTTTCGCGCTGGCGAGCCCGTGCGAATGGTACATGAAACACTATTCTCATCATCATTATCCCCAGTAAATAAAAAGTATTGAGCGACGTGCGCGTTGGTAAGTATTACTCCTCGTGGATCGATTGTTATCCCGCTACCCGATATCGAATCAAATGCTGATCCTTGTGAAGCGTCACACACTATATTGACGAGCGCTTTACGGGCATCTTCGTTTATTGATTCAGGAAACACCCTCGGCTTTTCAGTGTTCTCGTCTGATGGATTTTCTTCTACAGTATTTTCTACCGGTACAGCTTGGATTTGGGATCCATCCTCGGTAGGTAATTGTTCGCTTTCAGTGTTAATGTCAGGTTCTGGAATCGGTTTCGTATCCTGTGCTTCTGTTTCACTTTCTACAACAGTGACAGGATTTTCAGTTTCTCTGTAATAGATTGAAAGGGGAGAAGATGCTTCCTTTTCTATTTCAAATGTTGAGTTGTTTTGTGTCGAAACAAGTTTTTTATTTTCATCAGATTCATAATTGGAAAGTAGTCCCACCAAGAGAATAGTACCGACAAGGATGCCAATTATAGACTCCGAAATATTTCCCTGTGTCTTAAGCATAACCATAGTATATCATTTGATGATATATAGCCTATCCAACTTTTAGGATTGCGGAAGCCCCCGATGTTTGTTATAGTTTCCGCATTGAAAAAGCGGGATTAGTTAAATGGTATAATAGCGGTTTTCCAAACCGCGGTCGGGAGTTCGATTCTCCCATCCCGCACAATAAGGAGCAAAGCGACTATATTGTGCGAGGATAGGAGGCGTGGGGACGCCTCCGTGGTAGAATCGAAGCCCGATTGAGTATCCGCCGTGGCGGATCCAATCGGGGTACTGTTCCTGTAAGGAACGATCTCCCATCCCGCACATACAACAAAAAGTCCGGCTTTTATGCCGGACTTTTTGTTGCGTGTGGAGAATTTGAGGTTGGAGCTACACGCCTGTGAAGAAGGTGAGTTTGGGAGAAAGTTTTCAATCAACCGATCTAACATATTCATATATCGCCTCTGCTACAGTCTCCAAACTCTTCGCACTACATTTATCAATTGTATCTTTGGTTGTGTGATGGTAAGGGTATTCAAGATCTATAAGAAGGATGCTTGGTATACCGACTTCGATTAAAGGATTATGGTCATTTCTTATTACTTGTCCGACATCGTCCCTAAATACTTTTCCGTCTATTTTTTTAGCTACTTCGAAAAACGAATTGGTTTGTTCGGTAGCACTTTTAAAAGATACTGGTTCTTTGTAGATTCTAAAATCTTTATCGCAAACCATATCAACTACTATCGCAAGAGAAGGTATTTTGACGGGGTACACGTCCTTTAAGTTTTTAGCGAAATATGTAGAACCTATCGGTTCCCAATTTGTATAATCACTCATCAGATTTTTGTCACCTTCTTCGGCGTCAAAAAAAACAAAATCAATACCTATATTTTTCGGCGTATTCAGTTTGTTAAAAATTTCCGATAGCTCTAAAAGTACGGCAACACCTGAAGCCGAATCATTTGCTCCAGGCACGGGAGCGTATCTGTCTGTCTTGTCTTTATCTGCAAATCTTTTGCTGTCATAGTGCGTAGCTAAAATAATTCTTTCGTCTATTTCGGGATTTACTTGTCCAATTATGTTTGTCAGCTTATCAACTTCGCCACCGTTTCCTTCATAGTCCCATGATTGGACATAAACATTATTGGTTTGTTCTTTCATCTCAGCAACCAAAAAATCTATCGTTTTTTTATGACCCGCAGAGCTCGGATATCTTGGACCATACCGCAGTTGCTGGGATATTATCCCTAACATTTCTTCTCCGTCAATTATTTTGCTCTTGCCAAAAGTAGTTCTTAATATTTTTGCTGTCATATGCTCGACAGGAGCGAAATTATCGGTCAGTATCGGATATGGTGAGAGTTCGAATCTATCAAGGTCTATCTCTTTTTCTTTGAGAGAACTTATTATAGGGTTTACTTTTTGGGACATTTGGTAATTAGAAAAATCGACTTCCTTGTCGCTGTTGTATCCGACAAATATTATATTTTGAGAATTTGTTTGTCCGGGGCTTTCTACAGCAAAAAAATAGCTGTTTGGGAAAACGCTTTTAAATGTCTTTATCTCGGTAAAAATAAATGATGGTTCTTGCCTCGATAAATTTCCTGTGAGATTAGCTATAAAGATTCCATCTTCGGAGAGTTTTTCTTTTGCAACTTCAAAAAATTCTGTGGTTGTAAAATGAGAGGGAATTGAAAAAAGGGAATAGTAGACATCACTAAATATCAAGTCGTATTCTTTTTCTGAATCACGCAAAAAACGGCGCCCGTCTTCCGTGTAGTTGTTTAGGTTTGGACTTTCTTTGACGTTGAAATACTCTTTTGACAATTCAAAAAGGGAAGGCTCTATTTCGACAACATCAACTATCGAATCAGGGTTCTCATACAGCAATGCCATAGGTATTGAATACGCCCTTCCTCCTATAACAAGAGCGTTTTCGATTTCGGGCTTGAAGATCTTGTAGATAGAATAATATTTCGAGTATTCATAAACCAAATCCGTAGGGTCATTGGAATCTAAAAACATTGCGCCTGATCTGCTCTTGTCTTGCTGGAAAAATCTCGTCGGTCTGCCTCCTAATGTTCCGTCGAGTATGGTTATTTTCTCGTAAATTCCGTCTTTGTTGTATATAACGGCATCATCTGTTTGTCTTGCCGAAACTGATGTGATTGCTGTAAACAGAATGGTCATCAGAATCGCAATCGAAAGTATTTTTTTTGAATATCCGGAAAATCAAGAACCCTGGGTTTACGCCACAGGGTATGAAGACAGACGCTACGCGTCTGTCAGTCAAAGAGCGTAGCTCTTTGACCCGCAT
>PCWC01000092.1:0-426 GCA_002787175.1 Parcubacteria group bacterium CG11_big_fil_rev_8_21_14_0_20_39_22
GAAGAAATCGGGAAACCCGCTTCAATGACATCGACTCCAAGAGTCTCAAGTGCTTTTGCAATTTCGATCTTTTCAACTGTATTGAGCTGACAGCCGGGCACTTGTTCTCCATCACGTAACGTTGTATCGAATATATGAATTTTTTGCATATCATCAAACATCCAACTTCTAATCTCTAACATCTATTATCGAAATACCGCAATCCTCCCTGATTGGACAAATTCTTTTATTCCAAATGGCTTCATAAGTTCATGAAAATCATTCACCGCATGTTCTGAACCGGTAATCTCGATAACTAAATAATTCTGAGCCACTTTGACAATACGCGTATCACTAGTTATGGTGACCAAATGCTCAATTTCTTTTCGCTTATCAAGCTTATTGGCAGACACTTTTAGTAATGCGATTTCTCGGGCGACCAGATCT
>PCWC01000092.1:452-928 GCA_002787175.1 Parcubacteria group bacterium CG11_big_fil_rev_8_21_14_0_20_39_22
TTATCTCAGACACCGTCAAACTTTCAATATTTATTTTTCGTCGTAAAAATAAATCAGCAATACGATACAAAACACCCGGCGTATTTTCAGTAAATATTGTGATAGTGTACAATGTTTTCATAAATAAATAAGTTTTTTAATTATATCGTTTATTCTAATCGCACTTCTTCAACTGTTGCTCCAGATGGAATCATGGGAAAAACATTTTCTTCTTGCTCGACTTCAACCTCAAATACATAGGGACCTTTATGTTGTAACATCTTTTGTATTCCCGATTGTAGCTCGCTACGCTTGGTCACTTTTTGACCATCAATCCTATATGCTTTTGCAACACCGATAAAATCGGGGCTCTCTATATGTGTCATCGAGTACCGCTTCTCAAAAAAAAGTTCTTGCCACTGGCGCACCATTCCCAAGAATCCGTTGTTTAAGATCACTACTTTTACTGCAATATCATCTTGGACCAATGTAGCAAA
>PCWC01000092.1:1049-1446 GCA_002787175.1 Parcubacteria group bacterium CG11_big_fil_rev_8_21_14_0_20_39_22
GATGAATGGAAACTATTTTGGGTGTTGTACGAGTAATATCGTGCTGCAATCATCTGATGTTGTCCGACATCAGCGACTATGATCGCATTTCCTTTTGTCAATTCTGAAATTCTACAGACCGTTTCAGCCATTTTGATTTTTCCCTTCTTAGGATGACAGGCATCAAACCATACTTTATTTTTTTCTATCTCATCATGTTTTTTAAATTCTTGCACCCATTCCTCATGGTTTTGTTTTTTCACTTTCTTTGCCAATGCGCTCAGTGCGGATTTTGCATCTGCCACAATCGGAACCTCCACTTGAACTATTTTATTCAGCTCTGCAGGATCAATATCAATATGAATAATTTTTGCGTGTGGCAAATAGCCAGAAACCTTTCCGGTAACCCGATCATCAA
>PCWC01000097.1 GCA_002787175.1 Parcubacteria group bacterium CG11_big_fil_rev_8_21_14_0_20_39_22
ACTTCCTTTTTTGTTTCCATTTTCATATGGAAATACGGTACCTTAATTACTAGATATCCAGTAGAAGTTGGGTATCATTTATTATTAGCTGGAACGTCGTCTTGAATTGACAGTTCATATTTGCTAATATGTCCATATTCGGTTATTGAAAAGGATTGTTCGTAAGTTTAGATCTCCTTTCTGATCATCACCATGGTGGTCAGATAGAGCTATAAACATTCCCCCCGAATTCCTCGGGGCAAGCCGGCGTCCCGTAAAATCGCAAGTTTTGCAAGCGATCACGGGACAAGTAGCGGATCGGTACCCGTCCCCGAATGTACCGCAGACAGTGGTCCGGTACAGGCAGGGAGCAGTTCATCAATAATCAATCGCTTGAAATGTAAATTTTATTCTGATTATCATTATTGGTAATTAGACAGTGTTTACATTCCGGCGTAGCTCAGCGGTAGAGCAATCGACTGTCAAAAGGCAGCTTTTTGCCTAAAGGTAAAATGAAAAACGAGGTGAATTCGGGGAAATCCTTAAAAAATACAATTCTTATTCAAGAATCAAGGACAATCCCGAGCCAAGTCCGCCTAAAAGCGGAAAGGTGTAGAGACTATCCCGTAAGGGAGTACTCCTTAAAAAGGGGGAAGCGCCTCGCTCCTAAGTCTTTCATAGATACGGAGATGATATAGTCCGTGCCATTGGTAACAATGGAATAAACGTAATCGATTGGCCGCAGGTTCGAATCCTGCCGCCGGAGCAATTGTAATTCAAAGTAAAGCATTGCACTTCAGAGTGGAATTTAGTTACCTACGAATACTAATCAGACATGCTATACTATGTGCAGTCAACTGTTTCAGGTACAGTTAAACTCAATTGAACTTTTACAAAACAAACAGATGAAAGCGAACACTAAACCTAAGGCAGTCCTTATGGACTTTCACAGGACTCTTACCTTTGATTTGTTCTGGGAGACTTTACCAGAATACACTGGGCGGATAAACGATTTTCTTTTCGTTGAACCGTCTCAGACCGCCAACCTCTGGCTTCGTGGCAAAATTTCTGCAGAAGATGTAACAGAAATCGTCGCCGATGAATTTAGATTAAGCTACGATTTTCTCTGGGAAACACTTGCTGATGAGTGTGCTCGAAGATCCTTCGTAAACGGTATCCTTCCGAAATTGAGTCAACTTCGCCAAACAATTCCAGTAGCGATGGTTACTGATAATATGGATGTCTTAGAGAGATTCACTGTTCCGAGACTTATGTTGGATAAGTTTTTCAGTTCAATTGTTAGCTCTCACCAACTTGGATTTCTAAAACTCGAAAGAGAAGGGCAATTCTTTTTTGAAGCCGCTGAAAGAATAGGGGTTCCAATTACTAACTGCCTTCTCTTCGATGACTCTCCCGAAACCTGTGACCTATTCAGGACCATTGGGGGACAAGCTCAACAAGTATTCCCGGACACGGACCTTGCTGGACACATTCAGTCGTTGCTCAGAGTATAGCTTATCTGTATTCATATCAACCACAAAACCTCCGCTCCATGCGCGAGGTTTATTTTTGTTTAGGGTGTTGTAGATAATAGGAATAAAAGGCTTAAAAACTTTCTATGACGGTGCCGATTGGGTCGGTAAAGTTTTGAAAGCGATGCTCCTGAGACATTTATCTAATTGGAGTTTGTCGGCGAAAATTGTGATACACTATGGCAATGAAAAAATTTACTGGTGTGTTTATATTTCTTGTTATGGTTGCAGTGGTCATCGCTGTCATTGTTGGTAATAGCGATACCCGTGATTCGAGAAAATATATGGAGGTGATACAGTCTGATGTGTTCCATAAGTTACAGCTTGCCAACCAAGCTGTAGTTGAAGCTGGCAATTATCTTTCACAAATGCAATTTGAATCGGCAAGTGAACGAATAGAGATGGCGAAACAACAATCAATTCAAGCTCGGAGTGCTTTAGACACACTTTCACCGCCGGAGAAATTGGCTACATTCCACAGTCTATTAGAACAGACCTTTGATGCACACGAAGAAGCTATGGACCTATACGAAACCGGCATTGCCGAAAAAAACATATCCGACCTGCAACAAGGTGTAGCTCGTTACCAGGAAGTAGAGGCCCTTGTCACTCAAGCAACCGCTGAACTAAAAAGAGTGAGTGCAAATTAGGATTTGAAATCAAAGAAGTTTTATCCTTCTAACTTCTTGAGTATCGAAAGTGGAAGGTGCCAGGATCCAGTGATCAGATATTGAGCCAATTAAATTCAGCGGCTTTGTCTTTTCCGGATTCTGGAAGAGGACATATCATCCACTGGATGGCTTCAGAACCGGTATTAGTTCTGGCTCGTTTTTCAACCCCAACAACACACTGCCGCCGTTTTGCTTTTTCATAAAATCTGATATTCTTGTAATAAATGTCGAACCGAAAAATATCGAGTGGAACAGTACATAAAGTACCCGATGATCTGCGGAAGGCAGTTGCTTCAGAGAAGGAAGTTCTGACATTATGGGAAGATGTAACTCCACTTGCACGTAATGAGTGGATTTGTTGGGTTATGTCCGCAAAGCAAGAAAAAACAAGAGATCGTAGAATAAGGGTTGGAATGGACAAAATGAGAAAAGGTATGCGACGACCATGTTGCTGGGCTGGCTGTCCTCACCGATAGCAAACTTGATAGTCGGTATTTTTATCTCTAATTCAACCTGTCTCTATAAATAATAGAAACAAGAGCGAAGCTTAGAATCAAGAGAAGGAACCATGAGCCAATTTTTTCAAGCGACACAAGATGCCAAGATATTGCCTGGCTTGGGTAGAGCCAAATCTTTGTAAAAGTACCGATATTTTCGGCAATCCAGACAAAAAGGGCAGTCAAAGTGGCAGTAAGCAAAAATGACATTGAGCGTTCTTTAAGATAGACCTGAAAATTTACTTTTGTCTTCCAAAAAACTACAAAAATGTAAGCGAATAAAAATAGACGGATGTCATAGAAAAAGTGATGAGTAAAAAAGTTAACATAGATAAGAACTGACAGTATCCATAGGTGATAGTAAGGAGGGAAATTGTCGTATGACAATTTAAGAAATTTAAATGCGCGAGAAATGTAACTTCCCACGGCTGAGTAAAGAAAGCCAGAAAAAAGCGGTACTGATAAAAGTACAAAAACAGCACCAGAAACGGCAGGATATGTCCAGGATCCGATGGAAGGATTGGTTTTAAAAAGTTCCATTCCGGTCGCCAGTATATGAAAGATTATGATCACAGAAAATTCTCTAAACCTCTCAAACTTGAACAAGAGCATAATGAGTTGGAAGCCGACAGCACACAAGAATATAAAATCATACCTGCTTATGAAGGGAGGCGTAACAATCTCGGTTAATAAAAATATAGAAAGCAAGAAAGCTCCGAAATAGCTTGCTTTTAGATTGGCGATAAAGAAATACCAAAGTTCTGTAATTTGTGTTCTCATTTCCATTATTATGCACAAAATTTTGAAATTATCCCAGATAGAAACTGAAACCGCCATATATGTGTACAGTACATCTACCATTGATTACTGAGCGTTTTCAGTGCACCATTATGAATTATCAAGTGTCTTATTTCCTATTTAGATAAAACAAACTATGTATATAAAAGTGGACGTGACAACAGATGCAAAGGAAGAGAGATTCGTAAAAAAGGGAGATGATAACTATGCTGTATCTGTAAGGGAAAAGCCCAGACAAAACCTTGCCAACCGACGCATTTTAGAGCTTGTAAGGGAAAACCTGGCAGCAGGGGAGAAAAGGGCGGAGATAAAGATAGTAAGTGGACATCATAGCCCTAAGAAGATTATTTCACTTGAGCTTCACATTTAAAATTAGGGACTTTTATCGCTACTTTTCCAATTATTTTTTGAATTTTGAACTCTTGTAGTATAATAGAGAGATGAAAGAACCAAAAACAAATCTGAAGGCGACCAATATGGAGATTGATTCCGATGTCCGGGAATATTTCTTCAAAAGGATTCAAACGCTTTCTAAATTTATTAATTTTGATGACCCGACACTGATTATGGATGTAGAGCTCGGAAAAGTGAGCCTACACCACCAAAAAGGTGATGTGTTTAGAGCAGAGGTGACCATAACTTTGGCGGGACAACAATATAGAGCTGAATCTACAAAGGAAGATCTATTTACGGCGATAGACGAGGTGAAGAGCGAGCTTGAGAATGTAATGCAAAAAAACAAAAAGAAGAGAATCTCTTTTATTCGACGAGGAGGTACCCGAATCAAGAATCTTTTAAGAGGCTGGATTGGGAGGTAATTTATCATTAACATTAGATTACTATCAAATGAAAAGGGAAATACCATTTATGACAGCGGTTGCTGTAATTGGATTTATTGGCGTTATGGCAACAGTCTGGATATTGTTTGATATAAGCAAAAACACTAATAGTCATTTTTCAAATAACGAAGTAAACAAAGGTATGTCATACAAAACTGCAGTGATAGAAACAAACAAGGGAATTATAGAGGTGGAACTTTTATCAAAAAACGCCCCGAAGACTGTTGGAAATTTTGTAACTCTTGTTGAAAAAGGTTTTTATGATGGGACGAAATTTCACAGAGTTATCCCGAATTTTATGATTCAGGGTGGCGATCCTTTAACCAAAGATAACGATAAACAAGGCATGTGGGGTACGGGTGGCCCTGGCTATAAGTTTGCTGATGAGATAAATGCGAAGTCTCTTGGTTTAAGTGATTATGAAATAAGAAGTCTACAATCTGCAGGGTACAGCTATCTAAATGACATAGAGTCGGTACCGCTTGTAAGAGGAGTTATGGCGATGGCGAATACTGGTCCAGATACAAACGGTAGTCAATTCTTCATAATAACTGTATCTGAAACTCCGTGGTTAAGCGGCAAGCATACCGGCTTTGCCAGGGTATCTAAGGGAATGGATGTGGTAGATGCAATAAACAACGTACGGAGAAACGCGAATGATGTACCAAATGAGCCAATTGTTATAGAGAAAATAGAGTTAAGATAGTAATAGCTGTCAGACAGCTGTTGTGTAACGTGTAGCGTATAGCATGTAACTAAAAAGAAGAGGCGACTTTAGGAGAGGACAATTTTTAAATTTTGTAATTTTTGAATTTTTGTAAATAATGCTTAAATTTTTAATTTTTAAACAGGAGAAACTCGGATAGGTGACTTTAGGGGGGGATGTCTGAGTATTTTTGTTTGGAAATTAGGGAGTTAAAAATTTTTTTAAAATTGTGGGCTAAAGAAACTTTTCGGGGGCTGAATATGATAAAGTACAGCTCTGTTTAAAGGTATTTCTTTAATTATCTAAAACCATGTTTA
>PCWC01000060.1:0-1772 GCA_002787175.1 Parcubacteria group bacterium CG11_big_fil_rev_8_21_14_0_20_39_22
CGCACCACGGACTGAGAAAAGATAGACGCTTTAGAGTGATTAGTGGGTTATTGAGAAAAGGATAAATAGCCCCCGAAAAGTTTCTATACTCCTATGAAAACATTTTATTCCGAAGACTTGATAGTAAAATTAGTAAACTTTTTTGTCGGTTTGGTGGAGACAGTGCTTGTGCTTCGCCTATTACTTAGGTTATTCGGAGCAAACCCAGCAACCCCTTTTGTAAATTGGATTTACGCAATGAGCTCGACTTTACTTGAGCCATTTAGAGGTATTTTCCCGACAGCTCCAATTGAGGGAGGTTTTGCGATTGAATTTTCGACTCTTTTTGCAATGGTCGCGTACGCGATTGCTGGATGGATTGTTGTTGAGATAATAAGCATAATTTCAGATTGGGCAAACAAATCAGTGGAAGAATCAGAAGAGACAAGAGAGATAGAAGAAAGAGAGGAAGAGGAGAATAGGTTTTAGTTTGTAGCTGTTAGCTGTTAGGAAGAAAAGAGGTTTTAGGTAAAGAATGAAGCGTGTAGCTTGTAACATAGAACATGAGGGAATAATTTTTAATTTCCCAATTTTTAAACGAAAACACTCAGACAATCTCCACTCTCAAAGTTACCTATACAAGGTTCTCGCTTAAAAATTGTTCCGGCTCTTCCGTGATCCAAGTTACATATTACACGTTCTATGTTGTCGGTCTTCTCTTCAGTGTTTTAGTTTTAAATCCAGTCGGTAATTATTTTTGCCAATTTCTTTTCTTTGCCTGCAAATCCATGGTCTGCACCCCTTATTATTTTATAATCAAAGTCGGGTTGGTGAGTTTTCAATATTTCTACCAACTTCGGCACATTGCCAAAAGCATACTCATCTTCGCTCCCGTAAACCACAAGAGATGGTTTTTTTATTGACTTGAAATGCCTAAAAAGAGGTTTAGTTGATAAATTGACTCCGAAAAGAACTTCCACGAAAGGAAATATGTTGTAATCTCCGTCGGGATTTGCCATATCATAAAATCCAGTATGCGAGAATACCGCCTCAGGCAACATTTCTTTTACTATATCTTCTCCTTGACCTGCTTTTATTTTTTTCTTTGCCTCCGTAAGAATTTTGTTGAACCTCGCCTTACCGAGCATTTTGTAGTAGATACCTACATCGTCACCACCACAGAGCAAAATGTATTTCTCGATGCTATTTTTTGGATTGTAGAAATTATAAACGCAAATCTTGTTGGCTCCAGTAGAAGCTCCCGCCAAATAGATTTTCTTATAACCCTGTTTTTTGAGAAAAGTTACGGCGGAGTCGATATCAAATATGCATTCCTTTATCTTTTCATACGCCATACCGAAATTTTGTTTCTCCTTCTTCCCTTTTACTCTCATCCTCTTTATGATATGTGCTCCCCTGTTGTTGAAATACAGTACCGAGATATTTTTCTTGGAAAGAACGTCGGCGAGAATTTGATTTTTTGAGTTGCTATAAAAAACCGAGGTACTACCATTGCCATGAAGGTAAATTACAACAGATTTATCATCCTTGCCTCCATACAAAAGCCCAGGCAAAGTCAGTCCGTCTTTGGTATTAAATTCTACGAATTTCGGTTGCATACCAATTAATATTAACCGAAAAGTCGATCGGAGCAAAACCAGGGAAAATTTTGTTAAAAAAAATTATCCTGACTAAATTGTGGTGTGTCATTAACAAAGTCCGAACCTATTACGAACAGAATCCTGATGCCGACTAATCGCACGCTCCGCGTGCGTGGTGGCTCGGAACTACCT
>PCWC01000060.1:1792-6861 GCA_002787175.1 Parcubacteria group bacterium CG11_big_fil_rev_8_21_14_0_20_39_22
ATCATATCATAAAATTGTCTCGGCCATTTCTTTTGCTATGTGGTTGTCCAAGTCTAAAGGGGATGCACCCTCGGCATCCGCCTCGGGCATTTCCGCTATGGCTACTCGCGCCTAGGTGCCTATGTGTGGGCTTTGCCCACGCTTCTTGGGGAGAGGAAACTTCCTCTCCCCGGGTCGGGCGATGTATTCCTCGAGTACGAGGAATACACCCTCGCCATCCCCACTCTACGCTTTGCATATTTATGTTAGTGGTGTCGCTTTCGCTACTGAACTTCTGTGAGTTATATAACTTCGGCGCTCATCCTTTAGCCATGGACGCTCATAGCGGAAATGCCCGAGGCGGAATACAAATGCGCTTGACCCACCCTCCCGTTCGCGCGCACGCAAAACCCCGCTCGTAAGGACAAAAGGGGTGCGAGCGGGACTCCCTAGATACTTTTTACAGCATTCAAAACAAAATCAATCTCCGTTTTCTTTTCAGCTTCGGTTCCAGTTACTGCAAATCCTTTTGAGTTATTTCCACTAAATGTCTCTCCTTTCTCGTTCAGAAAATCCATTATATCTGGGCGGGATAGCAAAAAGATATTTTGCTTCTGTAGGTCTGATTTTTTACTTTCAAAATCCATTTTATATGTATTGAAATTTTTTCTATGCCATTCTTTATCTTGCTTATCACCATTTTTTAAATGTTTTACTAAATCACTATTTATATAATCAACATCAAAAACAAAAGCTGATTTTATATCAAAAATACTACAAAGTTTTTTAAACAACTCTGCATCTTTACATCCACCAAGAAAATACAAATCCTCAAGTAGCTCTCCAAAATTATTACTCTCGCAATACAATGATAATCTTTCTATATCAGTAACACCCTCAAGAAAAATTGCTTTACCAGAAAAAAATATATCTCGGTGGTGAAAGAAGAAAACTCTATTTTCTTTTATTTCTTTTAATTCTTGTTTTGTATCTGTAAAAACTTCTATTCCATTTGAGTTTTTAAATCGTAAGACATTGCCAACAAGAGAGGGTTCAATAAAATAAGGTGAATGAGTAGATACAAAAACCTGCCTACTTTTAGAAATTTCTAAAAGTGCATTCAATAACTTCTTTTGTGCTTGTGGGTGCAGACAAACTTCTGGTTCATCAATAAAGAGATAAACTGGTTTTAATACTTTATCATTATCCTTATTTTCACTTAATTTTTCGGCATATACTTGCAAAAGAGCGAGTGCCACAGATCTCTGCATTCCAGTCCCTTTTTCTTCCATATAAGTTTCCTCACCATCGTGGACTTTTATTTTAGTATTTTTGAAAAAAGAATCTACTTTCGGTTCATCAAAATGAAAAGAGATTTTTGCTTCACCAAACTGCTCAAGAAAGATTTTTTGAGTCTTTTCCTCTATCTCTTTGAGTTTTGCTTTTAAGCCAGTTTTCTCATCATTAAATGTATTATGGAAATTCTTTTTGAATCCAATATACTCATCAGTTTCTTCAAAATCTTGAACAATTTCTCTAAGTAAATTTCCACATATTGTGGTCGCACCAAATTTAACGGCATCGTTCGGATTAGTGTCTGCCCATACAAAATTTAGCTCAAAAAGTTTTTTCATTGGGGCATCAATACCAGTTTCGTTTTTAAATTCAAGTTTTGTATTATCCCAAAATTTAACCTCTTTCAAATTAGCAGATGACCTAATTATTTTTATATGCTCGATATCATTTTCTTTATACACATACTTTTTAAAAGTGTCTTTCTTGTTATCTTGAGAAAAATTATCAATAATTTCTGTTATTCCGCCAGAGAAAGTTAATTCAACCTCAATTTCTTCGTTAGAGTTTTTATTATTCTTTAAATCAGAGATATTTTGAGTAGAGGAAATTGAATTTCGTAAAAAATCAATCGCTTCAAACATCGTAGATTTTCCAGAATTATTTTTCCCAACAAGAATATTCAAGCCACTACCCAAATTTTTGCCATCAGGAATATGAAAAGATATTTCTTTATCAGAATTTCCAAAACATTTTAAATTCTTTATTTTTATATCCTTAATAATCATTTTTTATAAAAATAAATATATGTTTTATTTACAAACCACATAATGCAAATATTCTAAAGTTTTATTTGCACTAAAATCTCGGTTTTCATCTTTATCAGCTTTGAATCTATTATATTCCTGTGTAAAATATCCATATTTTCCTCTTGAACCCATTATTTCTTTTATATCGTCTAGTGTCATAAGTCCTTCATTGTTATAACTTAGGAAAATATATTTTTGTTTTGCATTAAGAATTAAATCCGAAAAAGCTTTTTTTACTTGTGTCCTAGAGCAATAAAGTGATTTTTGACTTTGGTATTCCCTCAATCCTGTTTTTCCGTGAATTTTAGGATTATCATATTTTGCAACTGTTTCTAATAGGTGATAATTTGTTGCATATTGTCGTTGGTTATATGGAGGATCAAGATATAAAATATCTCCCTCAATTTTTCCTACAATTTTATTTATATCTTCATTAAACACTTCGTGTTCTTGATCATTTATTATTAACTCTGCTGGTTTTAAGACAAATGGTATTTGAGCAGTTTTCTTTAGTTGTTTTAAAAATGCACCATAAACTGAAGCCGTGTTTGCTCGTTTATCAATAGTTTCCAAAAGTGTAGCTAAAAGAAAATAATACTCGTTATCTGTGATTGACTTCTCATTTTTCCACTCCTCTATTTTCATTCTTATAGCATCACAGCGCATTCCGTTTTCGTCTGAAAAATATTGTCGTTCAAATTCTTGATTTTTTGTTCCACCTGAACAATAATTTTTATATATAAATCCTTTTTCTCCTTTTATATTTGAAAGATAATCACAAACAAAATCTTTTCTTTCTGAAATTTCAATATTCCTTAATTCAGGAATGGTTTCTAAAATTTTTTCAAATTTCAAAGGTTGATGATTTTCAATATATTGTTTATTTAGAACAAAACTATAGTATTGAATATCGTTTGCAATAACTTTGTATCCTTTTCGTTTAAAATAGGTACCAACAGCACCAGTTCCAGCAAATAAATCACAAAAAACTCTTGAATTTTTATCAACCACCTTTTCAATAGATTTCTCTAAAAATTCCAACAATGATAATTTGCTACCAATATAATTCATAGATCCATTATAACATATTTACCACGAAACATATAGGAAAATATGGATATTCATGGTAAGATTTCCTTATGTTAAATAATGAACAAATTGGTGTGTCGGCTGAAATTGCGATTGCAGATATTTTCAATATCCCCGTCAATGATCAATATCGTAATCGTGGAGTACAAGATATTACAGACACAATAAAACCCATTGTTGCTGATATTTTTAATACAAATAATATTCCATCACCAATCAAACATGCTGCTGAAAATCAAAACATTATAGATTTTATACTTCAAGATAATAAAACATTATCGGTAAAGACCAACAAACAAAAATTGGGCAAAGCGGCACCACAAAAAATTGGCCAAGCATCATCAAACACTTGGTATGCGATTTTAGCTGAAAGACTAGGTATTGCATACATACCAACTGCTTACCCAGAAAAAGTAAAACTTTTTAAAATAATTGCATTAACAAGGATTGAGGAATTGCTCGGTATTTATTGGGAGTATATGTTTGATTGTGATTTTTTGGTTCACTTTTTTAATATAGTTGATTCTAATGACAATCCTACTGCTGATCCAAAATATATAGTAATCAAAAAAACTAGTAGCCCTATTTGGGATCCTGCAAAAATATCATTTACAAAAACAACAGTTGCTGAATGGAATGAAAGTAATACTGTAAAATATGAATATGATGGTGTAGCGATAGGTGAGTTCCAAGTTCACAATAATAGAGATAACTTCAAATTCCGTTTCAATATGGCTGGAATTTATAAACTGATGACAGAAGGTCGTCTTAATTTTTCTTAAAAATAAAGATATACTCGTGTTTGAATATATAGTAATCACTTGATAAGGCTCGGTATCTCCAAATTCCTTCTTTATTTTGTTTAGCACGATTTCCTGCCATATTTTTTATTATAATACTTTTAAGTGTTAGTCCTAGTTTTTGAGCTTCATTCATACAATAAAAACTTAACGGAATCCATTTTCCTGCTTTGTATGCGTCACCAATAACAATAGCTAAATATCTACCGTTATCTAATATCTCAATAGTGTTTTTAAGCACCTCTGAAAATTTATCCAGAAATTCTTTTAACGATTTTGTATTTGAAAGATCATTTTTTAAATCACTAAATTTTATTATATCTGCATACGGAGGATGTAAAATTGCTAACTGAATATTTTTCTTTTTGTTATTTTTTAAAATATCTTTAACTCTATCAAAGGTTTCAATTTTTGTACTATCTCCAGTTATTAAATTTGAAAAATTATTTTTTGGTTCAAGATTTTTTTGAACATAGTCAATAAGTTTTTTCTGAATATCTATACCTATAAAATTTCGATTCAAGGTTTCTGATTCATAGGCAGTTGTTCCACTCCCCAAAAATGGATCAAAAATAATTTCGTTCTTTTTTGTGTATCTCAAAATTAATTGATGAGGAATTTGAGGAATAAAATTTCCGTGATAGAAACCATTATGTTTTCCTGTTTTATCTCGTTCACCAATAATCCAAAGACTATCAGTCCAAATTTCTGAATCTTTCCAATTTTCTAAATTTAAATCATTAAAAGTTGGCATAAAATTTATTTTACAAGTTCATCGATAGAAACTTTTACTGCTTTCGCTAATTTTGCGATAGTTGCAAGTGTTGGATTTGTTTTTCCATTTTCTATTGTGCTTATAAATCCTCGGCTAACGCCGAGTTCTTTTGCTATATCTCCTTGCGATATTTTTTTATTGGTTCTGATTCGTTTTAAATTTAAACCAAGTTTTGTGGATTCATTTTGCATTATCCACACATTATATCGCGTTGTTATAGTATATCACAATGTTATGATATAATATAACAGGGTGTCCGCCCCGAATTTCGCCAAAAGAAAACGGATGGAGCAAGCGGAGGATTCCTCCCCAGACCCCTCCTCC
>PCWC01000007.1 GCA_002787175.1 Parcubacteria group bacterium CG11_big_fil_rev_8_21_14_0_20_39_22
GTTTCCATTTTCATATGGAAATACGGTACCTTAATTACTAGATATCCAGTAGAAGTTGGGTATCATTTATTATTAGCTGGAACGTGGGTAGCTTGAGTCTGTATGATTATGTTATAATATTTTTGTAAATCATTAAACCAAATACATAAAATGACTCAATTTCAAAGCAATTCAATATTCTGGATAGATACCGAAAAGGTGCACCCCAATCCTTTTCAGCCGAGAAGAGAATTTGACGAAACTCGCCTCGCCGACCTTGCCGACTCGATAAGAATGTACGGGATACTTCAGCCACTTGTGGTAACTCGTAAGGAGAAGCATACAGAAGATGGCTTGGTGGCTGAATACGAATTGATTTCGGGAGAACGCCGGCTTAGAGCATCGAGAATAGCCGGACTTTCCCAAGTCCCTGCACTCATAAGAGCAGGCGAAGACAGTGACAGAGAAAAACTTGAGCTTGCAATAATTGAAAATCTTCAGCGCGAAGACTTAAACTCGGTGGAACGAGCCAGAGCATTTCAAAGACTTGTCGAAGACTTTGGTTTTAAGCATGGTCAAATCGCTAAGAAGGTCGGACGGAGCCGTGAATATGTTTCAAACACTATCAGAATATTAGCAATGCCTGAGGATATGCTAAACGCTCTGTCGGAGGGGAAGATATCGGAAGGTCATACCAGACCTCTTCTTATGCTTATAGATAGGCCTGATGAGCAATCTACCTTGTTTAAGGAAATAGTGTACAAAAAAATGACTGTCAGAGAGGCGGAACTTATTGCGAGAAAAATCGCTTATGAAAAGGCAAGGCGACGTGATTTGGCGGAAGATCCGGAACTTTTGGCACTTGAGGACCGGTTTAAAGAAACTTTGGGAACCAGGGTTTCTATAGAGAGAACTAAGGTCGGAGGTAAACTTCACATAGACTTCTTCACACCGAATGAGCTTATGAGACTTTTGGACGCTATTGAAACAAATCGAAGTGGTGAAGGTGTAGTCAATGTTCTTGAGGATTATGCAAAATCTTTGTCTCAAGATGAAAATACTTCTTCTGTGTCTCAGGAGGAGGTAGCGATACCTGAAGGTGAGGTGGATTTAAATCATGGGGAAATTTCAAATGATCCCTTAGACGACAGAAGTAAGGACGAAAAATCAATCGAAGATACTGAGGATATGTATTCCATAAAGAATTTTTCGATATAGTCTAAATCCTTTTACTTTTCTTTTTCGGGGTATAGAGATTATCCTTTATCTCCTCTTGTTTGAGTGAGTTCTTTATATGTCTGCGTGCGAGTGTGGTTTTTGATAGTTTAAGCCATTTTTGTGTTGGGTGTGAATTAGTTTTTGTTATGATTTCGACTATGTCGCCGTTTTTGAGATTTTTGTCAAATGTTGCTGGCTTACCATTTACTATTGCAGATGATAAATGATTGCCTATGTCTGAGTGAATGGCATAAGCGAAATCTATAGGATTGGCTCCGTGTGGCAAATCGACGACGTCTCCTTTTGGGGTAAATACAAAGACCCTGTTTCCAAAGAAGTCAGTTCTTAGATGCTCCAAAAATAAGCTGGGCTGATCGGAGTGTGATTCAAACTCCGCCAGTTCTTCAATCCAACCAGGAGTTTCGTTTTGCCAGTTGCCTTTTTCATTGCCTGAGGATTCTACAAAGGGCAAAAATTGTTTCAACCATTTCAGGTTATTACCTCGTACCGGACTATCGACGTCTATATTCTCCTTATACTCGAAGTGAGAAGTTACTCCGTATTCAGAATCCTTGTGCATATCGGATGTTCTTATTTGTATTTCTACAATACTTCCGTCTCCTGTAAATACTGTAGTATGTATTCCTCGGTACCCGTTTGTTTTCGGGAATGCTATGTAATCCTTTATTCTGCCTGGAAGAGGACGCCATTTGCCGTGTATTATGCCAAGCGCTCGGTAACAGTCTTCAATTGAATTTACAATAATCCTAAGAGCGGCAATATCGTAAACTACTTTTATGTCCCACTCTTTTCTTTTTAGTTTGAGATAAAGATTGAATAAACTTTTTATTCTGTAGTTTGTTGAAAAATCTGTAATATCATTGTCTGCGAGTTCTCGTTTTATGGATTTGAGCATTCTTTCAAGGTGAGCCATATCTTCCTTATTCATATGTTTCCGCATCAAGACTTTTGTCTTTTTGTAATCCTCCGGATAAACATAGGGAAAGGCGAGATCGGTAAGTCTTCGGGAAAGTTTTCGTATTCCGAGTCGATGGGCGAGTGGAGCGTATATTTCCATAGTCTCTTTTGCTATACGGTATTGCTTTTCTTTTCGGACATATTGCAATGTCTCCATATTATGCAACCTGTCGCAGAGTTTGATTATAAGGACACGCAAATCTTTTGACATTGCCACAAAAAACTTTCTTAGACTGCCTATATGTCTATCTGCACCTTGGTATCTAACCTTACCTAAGTTTGTTACACCTTCAACCAAAAAAAGCATCTCGTCTCCAAACTCACTTCTTATGGTTTCTGCTTCGACTCCGACATCCTCTATTGAGTCATGTAGAAGTCCTGCCGCTACGGTAAGCGGTCCCATATGTAAATCTGTGAGGTACATTGCCGTAGCAAAAAGATGATTAAAATAAGGCTCTCCAGAAAATCGTTTGTGGTCCTTGTGTGCATTCTTGGCAAAATGATAAGCCTTAGACACCAAAGCCATATCCGACACTGTCGGATCTCGAAGTCTATTTATGAGTTCATATAGAGAAGGTTTTACCATAATATATTAGTAGGAAAATAAGAGAAAATAGTGCCAAAAATGCAATGGATTGGCTACTGCAAACCTTGTATGTAGTTTGCGAAAATTATTTTTTCTTCCTTCTTGCTCGTGTTTTCTTTGGTTCTGAAAGTATTGAAATGGCACGTCTTAGGTCAATTGTGTATACATTGTCAGGCTCCTTTATTGATCTGAAGTCTCCATTATGTACTATGTAAGGTCCAAAGCGACCTATACTTGCTACTATATCTTCACCACTCTCCGGATGTCTTCCAAGCACTTTTGGTAAGCTAAGATAAACAAGTGCGTCACTTATGGTAACTTCCTCAGGATTCTTGCCTTTGGGTATGCTTGCCCTTCTTGGTTTGGTAGCGTTTCTTTTTTTCTTGCCCTTTAAATCTTTTTCTTCGGTTCCAATTTGTACATAAGGTCCGAAGCGACCGGTCATAACAAAAACATCTTTTCCTGTTTCGGGATCTCTGCCAATCGGTTCGTCGGGTTTTATTTCGTGTCCTTCTATAGTCAAAGCTCCTGCACACTCTGGAAAACTTTCACAACTTAAGAATTTTCCTCCTCTGCCAAGTTTTATAACCATATCTGAAGCACATTTAGGACATTTAAATTTGCTGTCCGCTTTGCCAAGGTTTGTAATCTTCTCAATTGAATTTTTGCTTTCTACGTCTTTTTGAAATGGTGTATAGAAGTCTGACAGGGTATCAACATACCCCTTTTTTCCATTTGCAATTTCATCGAGGTCGTCTTCCATAGAAGCTGTAAAAGTGTCACTTATATATGTTGGAAAGTGCTTTTCAAGAAACGTACTTACTACATCGCCTGTATCTGTTGGAATCAGAGATTTGTTTTGCTTTTCTATGTATCCTCGGTCCTCAAGAGTTTTAATGATTGATGCATAAGTCGATGGTCGTCCGATACCTCTTTTCTCAAGTTCTTTGATTAGACCTGCATCGCTGTATCTCGATGGAGGTTGGGTCTGCTTTTCTTCATCTTTTATTTCTAAAAGAGTAAGGTTCTCTTTGACTTGAACTTCAGGTAACTCGACATCTTCACCACGGGCCGCCGGATCTGCTTGAAGCCAACCAAGCTCGATCACTCTCGATCCGTTTATTGAAAAATCCGGAACATCGCCACCGTGGACTTCTACTATCATCTTTGTTCGCATAATTCGGGCATCTGGCATTTGTGAGGCTACGGTTCGACTCCAAATAAGATTGTAAAGTCTTTTTTGGTCGTCATTGGCCCCAACTTTTTCCTTTGAAACATTGGTCGGTCTTATCGCTTCGTGGGCTTCTTGAGCGTTCTTCACCTTTTTGGCATAACTACGAGGAGTGGCGTATTCTTTGCCGTACTTCTTTTCGATAAATGAAATTGTTTGTGCAAGTGCCTGCTTGCTCAATGTTGTACTGTCGGTCCTCATATATGTTATGTGTCCCGATTCATAAAGTTTTTGAGCTATACCCATTGTACGTGCCGGAGTAAAGCCCAGACGTGAGCTCGCGGCTTGTTGCAATGTCGACGTTATGAAAGGTGGGCGAGGACTTCTTTTTGCATTCGATTCGGCTACGTCTTTTACTACCCAAGGTCCTTCTTTACCTGCGGAGAGAATCTTATCCACGAATTTTTTGTCTCGCGGTTCCTCTGTGCATAGCAAAACAAATTCAGTATCTTTCTTGTTCTTGACCGAAGCGGTGATTGTCCAAAAAGTCTCTGGTATAAATGCTCTAATCTCACGCTCCCTTTCCATTATTATTCGAAGGGCAGGGGATTGCACTCGACCTGCTGAGAGTCCGTATCTTACTTTTTTCCAAATTAGGCCAGATAGGTCGTACCCGACAAGACGGTCAAGAACCCTCCTTGCTTCTTGTGCCTTCCTTAGATTTTCATCAATTTCCCTTGGGTGCTGGAGGGCTTCCTTTACAGCTTCTTTTGTTATTTCATTATAAGAAGCCCTTTTGATGTTTTTTGCATTGTCTTTAAGCAAAGTTGCAAGATGCCAAGCAATAGCTTCGCCTTCACGGTCGGGGTCTGTTGCGAGTATGACTTCGTCAGATCTCTGAGCAATACTTTTTAGTTCAGATACTATTTTTTCCTTTCCTTTAACAATTTCATAATGGGGCACAAAGCCATCTTCGATTGATATGGCTGTTTTATTGCTTTTAGGAAGATCTCGAATATGTCCGACTGAAGCCTTTACGGTATATTTGTTATCGAGATACTTAGAAATTGTTTTTGCCTTTGCAGGAGATTCAACTATCAATAATTTTGTCATGAGAACAAGTATTACATAAAATGAAAAGCAATTGCAAATTTGCAAATGCTGAATTCAAGAATCTAACGCAACACCTGTTATCTGA
>PCWC01000044.1 GCA_002787175.1 Parcubacteria group bacterium CG11_big_fil_rev_8_21_14_0_20_39_22
TGATACTCAAAAGAAATACGGAACCACAGAATTTTAGTCAAAATTCGCCAAAAATTCAGAAATATTTGGGTATCATTTATTTATTATCTATTACGGAGTCATATATACTGAAGTCTGGAGTAGTTATGTCTCGATTTGTATATACAACTTCCTTTTAATCCGCATCTTTTAAGCCTATTTTGTAGCTCGATAAGAAATTGTCGGGAACATGAAGTGAAGACAGCTCCTATAGTATACATTGGAGTCGCCCTGTCTTTATGAATGAGACCTACCCATACGTTGCCATCACCATCAAAATATCCCCTGACAAAGTCAGCAAAAAATTCGTCTGGAACATTGGGCAACGGCATATTCATTGTTTTATTTCCAATGAACCCAAGACTCTTGAGGTCTTTACACAATTCCACACTTCCTATCTGCAATCTATATCTATTTTTACATACCCCTCTTTTATCTAACCTCTGTCCAATTGAATGGTCAGACTCTAAACTTTCTCTGATTTTATAAACGATATCCTTATCACATAATTCAATAGTGAAAAATGATAACCACTCTTATGTCTGGTTATATTACCATCCGCGGCAAAAACCCCAGCACATAAGCCATCTCGGGTGTCCATGTTTTGAAAAAATCTTTGTTGTAATTCTTTACAGCTCTCATTTTCTAAAGGAAACCCAGTTTTTATATTGTGAATTTCATTAGATTAATTAGAAATTAGGTTAATTAGGTGAATTCCCAAGCTATCTCTGCCTATATGATTTCCAGTCCTTGATGATTATTTGTTTGTTTTTCTCATCCACCTCAAGCTCGAGCTTCTGGCGATTTTGCCAGTCAAAAGCTCGGATAACGTCAACCGGCAAAGAAATCGAATAGCTGTTGTCTCGACTGCTTTTGAAAAGTGTCCGTATATTTTCTTCTTCTTTTTTTCTTCTAGCCATAGCACTATTATATCAGAAACACTGGTTTTAACATATGTTAAAACCAGTGTTTCTGTGGATAACCTAAAACTTACGAACTTACAAACTAATTTCTGTGCCGACGCCAAGACTTGCACTTGGGACCTTCGCTTTATGAGTGCGATGCTCTAACTACCTGAGCTACGCCGGCAGTTTTTTATAATCTCTAATAATTTCAATCAAAGATAACATTTTATACTTTAATTTTCCACTTTTTTCGACACCAAGCCTTAATACTCCGAAATAGCTATCGTAATTGCTATAAATCTTCTTCTGCTTTGTCTTTATATACCAAGGTTTTTTGAATTTTCCAATGGGAACGCCCAGTAAATCGGACCAAAATTTTAGAACCTGTCCGATTCGTGGCTCATGAATCTCGTTAATAGCCAAGCGAGGCTTAATTCTCTCTTTTTCAATACCCATTACATCAATTAACCAATCATGCATGAATTTAATCATTGCAGGATCAGAATTCACAAACAAAAAACCTGACGTTGTTTCTGTTTTACTTCCCTCCGCCCAATATAAAGATATTCCAGCAATCAACATATCTCTCTCAGAAAATTTATAGAAAACCTCTTTAGCCCATCTTTTGCTTTCTGAAATGTTTTTTCTTTTCTTTTCACGATTCATCTCAGCACCTAACATTCTTCCTTTGTATCGACCATCAGCCCCTTTATCAGCCAAAACTTTTTGCTGTACTTCTGTTAGAACTACATCGCGACACCATATACTAACCGAACTTTTCGAAACCAAAAGAAACTTTGCGATATAAGCCAAACTTTTACCTTTTATTCTTAACTTCCTAGCTGCTATTTTTTTATCGAACTTTGCCATGTAATATATTATAACATATGGTGAGTTCGATATATAAACAAAACATGCATTTAATGCATGTTTTGTTTATATAACTTGTTGCGGGGCCCGGATTCGCACCGGGATCTTGAGGTTATGAGCCTCACGAATTACTATTACTCTACCCCGCTATAAACTGGTTGCAGTTTACCAGTTTATAGGGGATAAATCAAACGCAAAATCATTTAACATATAACGTGAAGCACAACAAAATTCCAATCTACTAATCCGCCGCGGCGGAGGTTTTTCCTCTCTCTCATCTTCCTCTTTCGGAATTCTCCCTTTCATAAAGGGTGAGGAAGCGAACACTTGGAGCTTCCGCAAGGTCGGAGAGCGACGGCTCGAGGAAGGCCTGAAAGATTTTTTAGCAAAAAAATACTTTTAGGGGGACCGCTTGCGGTGAGGGATTTTCTCTTCCTCTTTCTTCTCTTTCTAAAAACTAAAAGCTATTCTCTTCCTAACAACTACAACCTACCACCTAAAAGCTATCTCAGATGTACCTAAACTCCCTAAAAACCTGCTCGTATAACCCTATGATTCTTCGTACCTCACGTTCATTTATCTTAAATGCAACTCCTTCATGAGCGATACGATTTCTAACCTTATGAGCTTCCCAGGCAGCATCGATACTTCTAAAATCACTCTTCTCTATTTGTTTTAGTTTGTCGCTTATTGTATCTCCACGATAACCCATCGAATCGAGCATTTCATCGAGGATTATATCGGCTTCTAAAATTGCGAGTCGCCAGTCGTTTTCATTACTGGAACTTGTATGCTCCAAGATACTTTGCCATTTTTTTGAAGCGTCATTTTGAGGACTTTCTATCTCTGGCGTAAAACCGTATATTTTCTGTTCTTCCTCTCTTATCTGTTTTATGCGTATAGTGGAGTATATGATACCGATTATAAGCAAGATTGATATTATTATCGAAAAAATCGTTATTTTACTTAAAAAAGACGCGATAGCTGCCAGTATCAGAAAAAACAATCCGCCAAGGTCATTTACGGACAGAAGCTCTAATCCTTTTTGAAAAATATATTCAACGTTAAGAAAATTTATCTGTTCCACAAATAAATTATATCGCAATCCGGGTGTTTGTAGTAGGAGGAAAATTCACCTAATTCATCTAATTGGTTTAAAGATTTGGATATTTATACATTATTTAAAAATTGGAAATTAAAAATTATTCTGGCAAATAGCTATTATCCTTCCCTACCATCGGAATGTTCGGGAAGGAGTTTAGGAGGAAAAAAATCGCAACAAACTACTTATCCAACAGAGACTTCGCAACTTTGAAAAGTTTTTCTTCATTGCCCCAAGCAGACATAAGCTGTATTCCAAAAGGAAGTTTTTTGCCGTCAATTTCTACAGAACTCGCCGGCACCGATACTGCTGGTATTCCTGCTATGTTGGCACTGACAGTAAAGACATCGGCAAGGTACATAGAGAGAGGGTCGTCGGCTTTCTCACCTATTTTAAAAGCAGGAGTCGGAGTGGTTGGCAAAATCAACACATCTGCCTTCGAAAAAATTTCTTTAAACAAATTCCTTATATTGTCCCTTACGGACAATGCGTTGCCATAATAGGAATCGTAATAACCAGCCGATAATACATAAGTGCCAAGCAATATTCTACGTCGCACCTCATTGCCAAATAAGCTCCTTGTCTTCATATATGAATCCAGTAGATTACCCCCTTCCTCCCGTGGTCCGTACTTTACTCCATCAAAACGTGCCAGGTTTGAAGAGACTTCAGCCGGCATAATTATATAATAAGCAGCCAAAGCCGAAGATAATATTTTTTGGTCTATATCAACAGACACACTTTTTAAACCTCTTTCGGACAACTTAGTGGCAGACTCTGATATTTTTTTGACAAGAAACTCGCCCTCTTCTTTTGCAGATGCCCTAATAAAATCATCAAGAGTCGCAAAAGAAAGATTTTCAGATAAATTGACGGCGTCATAATCCATACTGGTGCTGTCGTATTTATCCTTTCCTTTAATGCAGTCAAATAAAATCTTTGTGTCTTCCGCCGTCTTACCGAAGGTTCCTATAACATCAAGTGATGACCCCATAGCCATAAGACCGTGACGGGAAACACTGCCATAAGATGGCTTTAGCCCCACGACTCCACAAAACGACGCTGGTTGTCGTACCGAACCGCCTGTATCGGATCCAAGTGCGGCAAGTGCCATATCAGAAGCTACCGCAACGGCTGATCCTCCCGAACTACCTCCTGGCACACGGGAAGTATCGTGTGGGTTTTTTGTGACACCATAGGCGGAATTTTCAGTCGAAGACCCCATAGCAAATTCATCCATATTTGTTCGTCCCAAGAATACAACTCCTTCTTTTTTAAGTCTTTCAATCACAGTAGAGTCGTAAGTCGCACGATAATCTTTAAGTATTTTTGAAGCTGCGCCCACTCGCCTACCTTCAATCATTATGTTGTCTTTGACTGCAATAGGAATACCGGTCAAAATACTCGCTTTACCCTCTTTTATTTTCTTGTCGGCTTCTTCGGCTTGTTTTATCACATCATCAAAAACTTCCAGATAGGCATTCAGTTCGGTATTTTTATCTTCAATATTTTTGAGATATGCATTTGCCAAATCAACAGCAGTATACTTTCCGCTTACCATATCTTCGTGAGCTTTTTGTATTGTGAGATTTTTTAAATCAATCATCGTAATAGCTGTTAGGTTTTAGGTGTTAGGAAGAAGGTATGTTAGGAACAGAATAGGTGATAGGTTTTAGCTTTTAGGTGTTAGCCCCGATGGTCGGGAGCAGGCGGGCTTTTAGTAACAAAATATAACAAATCAATCTTAACAACTACCAGATACAACCTAAAAGCTTTCATCCCCATCTTCTATCCTCCTAAAAGCTAACAACTAAAAACTATCTAATTAAAGTATTTTCTTAACCTTTACATACCCATCTTTTGAATCCGGAGCTTCCGAAATAATCTTGTCCGTATACATAGCCGACTCATCGGAATCCTCATCATCTCTCATTTCATTTATGTTATCAAATCCTTGAGATGAAAAATCACCCTTAAAATCGCCCTTTGGGACATCCTTAATATCGGCAACATATTCAAGGATTGAATCGATATCTTTTCGCAAAGATTCTTTCTCTTCCTCCTTGATTTCAAGCCGAGCCAAGTTGGCAAGATTTTCTATGTCTTTTTTCTCTATAGCCATTAAAAGTGATTATATAGCTGTTGGCTTTTAGCTGCAAGCGAAAGATACCCGAGTTCAAGAAATAATTGCAACATCTCTAGTAATATAGAGATATGGCAAAATCATCAAAAAAATCCGA
>PCWC01000071.1 GCA_002787175.1 Parcubacteria group bacterium CG11_big_fil_rev_8_21_14_0_20_39_22
TGTTCCGCGCCGTTCGGATTTTTTTAATGATTTTGCCATATCTCTATATTACTAGAGATGTTGCAATTATTTCTTGAATTCAGCAAATTATTATTTGACATTAGTCTAATAATATGATATTAAATAAATTATGCCACAATTACTTTCAACAACAATATCTTTAATACTTGGCTCTGTACTCGTAATAAACGGGGTAGCTGTAAAAACCGATGATATAATCGCCGATGCGACTACAGCGGTAAATGGTGCAAACTTGCACCAAATTGCTACCGTACTTGAGGTCTATTATATGGATCATGACGAATACCCGGAAGTTAAAGGGGGAGCGGAACTTATCGATTTATTCAGGGAAGAGGGTTATATAAGAAATCGACCTCTTGATCCTAAGATATTCCAATATGAAACAATATTGGGTGGACAAGATTATATATTGGAGATAAATAAATAGAGAAATGTCCGCTATACTGGCGGCATTTTTTGTTATAAAAAGCAAAGAATGGAAAATTGCTCTGGTAAGCACTTGTATATCGAGAATCTTTAGCTATCTATATTTAATGGTCCGAACAATGTGTTAGGATAGCAGGATGAAACAAGCAATGACGGTCAAGAATGCATGCGACAGCGTCTGGGATGTAGTGGTTATCGGCGGAGGACCATCGGGGATGATGGCCGCCGGACGTGCCGCAGCACGAGGCGCCAAGGTGTTGCTTATTGAGAAAAACTCCATCCTCGGTAAAAAACTTCTCATCACCGGCGGCGGCAGATGTAATGTTACCAACGCGGAGCTTGATACCCGAAAATTTCTCGATAAATTCAAGGAGAATAATAAATATCTCTTTTCAGCTTTTTCGCAATGGGGTGTCAAAGAGACCTTGGATTTTTTCCATGGATTTTCCATGAACACGAAAGAGGAGGCGGAGCGGCGCGTCTTTCCCGAAAGCAATAAGGCGGAGTCGGTGTGGAAAGTGTTAGTGAAATATATTGAACAGGGAGGTGTTACCGTGCTCTCTGATACGGAAGTAGCCGGATTTATTACGAAAGAGAAAAACATTACCGCAATACACTTGAAGAGTGGTAAGGAAATCAACGCAGGAGCGTTTGTTTTGGCAACAGGGGGCAAATCGCATCCAGAAACAGGATCAACAGGCGAGGGATTTGAATGGCTTACATCAATCGGCCACACTATCACTGAACCGAGCACGTCGCTTGTGCCGATAACCATACGTGACGAGTGGGTGAAGAAGCTCAAAGGAGTAACGCTTCAAAACATAAAAATCTCCCTTTTCCAAAATGAGGTAAAACAGTCTTCGGCAATGGGGAAAATACTTTTTACTCATTTCGGTGTAAGTGGTCCAACAATACTCAACATGAGTAGCGAAGTGAGAGAACTTATGAAGTACGGAAAGGTAACAATTTCACTGGATATCCTACCGACTGATGACCATGGCACGCTCAATAAGAGACTTCAGGATGTATTCAAGGAACATAGTAACAAAAAATTCAAAAACAGCTTAAGTACGATCATCCCTTCGGCGCTCTGCCCGATCATCATAGAACAATCGGGCATTAACGCGGAGAAATGGAGCAACAGTGTCACCCGCGAGGAACGTCTGAAGCTGATTTCATTACTCAAAAATATTCCTCTCCAGGTTAAAGGCCTCCTCGGGGCGGACAAAGCGATCGTAACATCGGGAGGTGTGGAACTTCGGGAGGTTGACTTCAAAACTATGAGCTCTCGCATTTTCCCAAATCTATACCTTGTCGGAGATGTTCTTGATATTGACAGACCCTCTGGAGGATACAGTCTTCAGCTTTGCTGGACTACCGGCTTCGTCGCTGGAAATTCCATACCACTGAAGAACTATCTGACTTCTTTAAAAACTTGAAATAACTCCATTTTCTCTTCCCTCCGCCAACGTTTAATTTCTACTTCCGTTAGTCTTGCTTCCCGTAATGTTTCAAATCCTTAGACGCAGAAAGTACTGCAAATGCCCGCCGAAATTGGCGGGCATTTTTGTAATTTGCAAATTAGATACAAGCAAATATGTTTCTCATACCACACCTCATAAAGAATGAATAATACGACCGATCTGTTCCAAGGAAGGACCTACTGATTAAAACTGTTCCGAGTAATTACCGTAATATTCGGAATAAGCTGATTCTATAAATTCGCGGGCATTTATGGAGTTTTCGGGAACCTCGACTCTAATTGGCTCGTCAAAGCGACTTAAATTCAAATCCAGGTCTAAGTTTCCTTCAAAGGGAAAATCTTCGTAAGAGGTAACATCGACGGTCAAGGTAAGACGGTAAAGGAGATTATCTCTTGTTCCAACAAATAGTTTAAAGTTTTTGAATTCGACATTTTCAAGATATTTTGAAAAATCAGCAAAGTCTTCTTCGGAAACCATCTCGTACTCATCTTTAAGTTCCCTAAACATACCCCGAAGTCTAAGCTCATTTAGCTCAATATCTATTAACTGCATTTTCTTACCGTTTAAATCTGTTTTTTCTCCTTTTGAAAAAGACACTGGTTCGTATTTTTCATATAAGTCTTGCAAAATGAGTACATTTTCATCCGATTCTTCTTCAAAGCTTGAAATTTCTTGATTATATTCACCGTAAACTGATTCCAAATCATTGCTATTGAAAGAAAGCCAGATACCGTCTTCAGGCACAGGTAAGCCGATTAAAAGACCAGCACTTTGTGGTACTTTAAAGTAAAAAGTACCATCTCTATACCTGGTTTCTAAAGTAATAGTAATTTCAGCCGGAAGACCTGGCAATTGTGATTTTAAAGAGGTTGTATTGTTGCCGGTAGGAAAGTTGTCGATATCAGCATCTCCTTGTGTTGATATTTTTACATCTACAGGATATTTATCAAATCCATCTGAATATGATCCTTTTACAGACAAAGTTCCATTATAAGAAAGGAATTTTAAGGTCTTTAGATTATTTATCGCATCGGTAATTATATCTTTAGAAGTTTTAAGGGCTCCAAGGACACCCCAGACAACTCCGGCAGATATAACCAAAACAACCGCTGTTATGACTAAAGTTATAATTATTTTTGTATATAAACCCTTTTTCTTCTTTTCTATGTATAGAGGTGTAGATTCGGCGACTTGGCTAAACTCACTTTCAAAACCAGCTTGTTTGTACCCTCTGGAAACACTCTCGTATTCCCAACCTTTATCTAAAAGAGCTTTTACTATATCGCCATCCGAGACTCCAGAAGACCGAGCAGTGACTATGTAATTTATAAGTTCGGTCGGAACTTGATTTTCATTCATAATAATCTAATTTTTAAAAAAGAATCTAACGTGATAAGGTCAATCGTTACTTGATTCTAACTTATTTCCTCTTTTATTGTGGAACTTTTTGTGGACATCTCGAAGATGCGAGTCTGTTATATGAGTGTAAATTTGGGTAGTGGATATATGAGCGTGACCGAGAAGTGTCTGCACACTCCTTATATCGGCGCCGTTTGATAATAAATCGGTTGCAAAGCTATGTCTAACCCCGTGAGGTGTGACTTTTTTATCTCCGAGTCCTGCAATAATGGCGTAATGCTTTATTATCCTCTCTATAGAACGTGGAGTAAGACGCCGAGAATCTTTTTTGGCTGCTCCGGGCCCAAATTGTATAAATAAAGCATCGTCGATATCCGTTCGTTTTCCGAGGTATTTTTTTATTGAATTTTTGGCTTCTTCGGAGAGGAAAACCACTCTAACTTTCTCACCCTTACCACGAATCGAAAATTCGTCTACAGAAAGATCAATCTCTCTCGGAAGGGAACACAGCTCTGAGACCCGAAGTCCCGTCGAGAATAAAAGCTCAAGTATAGCTCGATCGCGAAGCGATTTTATATCGTCACCGGAAGGGGAGGAAAGCAATCTCAGCAATTCTTCTTTGGTAATGATATCAAGTGACCTCTCTCCAACTTTGGCAAGCTCTATTTTATCAGGAGAAACTGTTTTAATACCTTGTTTTGTAAGATACTTTAGAAACGATCTCAGAGCTATAAGGTAATAATTTTGGGTTTTCTTCTTCATTGTCTCGGTATTTTTACCACCCAGTGTCTTACTGCCCGCTTGACGATTTAACCATAGGCGAAATTCTCTTATGTTCTCTTCAGTTATTTTGGAAGGTTCTCTGACTTTGGAAAAATCGAGAAACCTGTTCAAATAGCGGTCGTAATTCTCGACTGTTTTAAGACTTCTTCCTTTTTCTATCTCTATGTACTCAAGAAATCTTCTTTTTAGTTCAAATAGATCTTTTACCATATTGTTATAATTATACTTTGAGTTACGAAACTACCTCCTACTGTCATGCCTACGGCAGATCTACCGAAGGTATGACGAAATTCCGAATCGGAGCTACGCCTTGTTCAAAATTTTTCACCAATACCTATTCGCATGCGCTATTCGTTAATCGTATCTACGACATTAAACTTCCGCCGACGCTAAAGCTTTGGCGAGACAAGGCAAAATTTTTGACTTCGCTTCGGCAGAAACCACAATTTCCTCGTGACGAAGTTAGTTTCGTAACTCAAAGAATTATACCGTGTCTCTCAATGTTATGTATAGTGTCGCAAAATGTAAATTGAAGATGTAGTTGAGAAAAAAAATAGTACGCGATCGCGTACTATTTACAATTTAGTCTATTGGGAGACTTCATAATGCAATCCTTAATTGAGATGGTATAAAAACTTGTCGCTATGAGTGGCAGGGTAGGATTTGAATAATTTTTATATAATTTAAGAACCTATCTCCAATCTCGCATCCGAAGAAAATGGCAAAATTTCCAGTCAAAAATCAAGCTGGAAGTCGAAATGAACCGAGGTTCATAGAGACTGAAGCGAGAGGTTTTTGATGGAAATTTTGCCATTTTAACAGATGAGCCATATTTATGACCCCTTTGTGGCGATGAGATTGTGAACAGGTTCTAAGTACTTACTCTGTTATACTCTGAATAACGAAACTCCCTTTTCTCCTCAATAATTGATACACTTAAAGGCGTCCCCTCGGG
>PCWC01000005.1 GCA_002787175.1 Parcubacteria group bacterium CG11_big_fil_rev_8_21_14_0_20_39_22
GAATTCGAGCACAAAAATTGGTCGAAGTTTCCGGTTCACCAATTTTCATTTATTAACAGGGATGAGACACACTAATCTTTACAGACCCGAGAAGCGAACACGTGGAGCTTCGCAAGACCTTTTCTGGATTTTTATGAGCTTGGCGAAATAAAAAGTTGAAAAGGTGTACAGATTCTGTAAGAATCGTGGAATTTTACGAGTGGCGACGAGTAAAATATCCCTGACGACAAGATGTAATCAAGCAAACTGCTTTGCTTTTTCCGACACCCATTCAAAAAATCAAGTGATTTATCATATGATAAATCACTTGATTTTTTGAAAGAGGTTCTTCTTACAGTTTTTATCCTTTGTGATGAAAAGACTACAAAGGCAAATCAAACGCAAAAGCACCAGCACCGGTTACCAAAAGTGAGATAAGTATGATAAATAAAAACAGATGGACTTGTTTTGTTTCCGGGTTTTGTTTCGCTTCTTCGGTTCTGATTACAAAGAAAGTCAATATTATAAAAAGCACTATTGCCGATATTTGGGTTAAAAATCCTGCTACCAAAAATAGTCCTGCAACAGCTTGGACAATCAATATAGAAAGAATCGTAAATTTTTTAGCTTCCCTTTTGATCTCTTTGTAATTTTTGAAAGCTATATCTATAAACCAAAACCCTGCAGCAACCCTTAAGATAAAAGGGGCGAGTGGGGCAAAATCAAGCAGTGATGGGAATGTATTTAACATAAACTTATTGTATCATACTCGTATGAATAGAGTAAAAAGTAGGGTAAAAAAAGGCAATAATATGGTTCTTGTTTTGGTCGATATACGAAGCGTTCATAATGTTGGCTCTTTGTTTCGAACCGCTGAAGCCGCCGGTGTAGAGAAAATATATCTAACCGGCATCACTCCTTCTCCTTTGGACCGTTTTGGTAGAAAAAGAAAAGATTTGGCAAAAGTATCTCTCGGTACGGAAGAATACATTAAATGGGAATATTGTGATTCCGTTCAACAAGTATTAATCAAACTCGAAAGTGACGGCTTTGAAATCGTCGCGATAGAACAACATAAAGATTCGATTGATTATAGGGATTTTAAAATTGAAGGGTCAACCGCGTTTCTACTCGGCTCAGAAACTGACGGTTTGTCGGCGGAAACCTTAAAAAAGGTATCTCATATAATCGAGATACCTTTGAAAGGGAAGAAAGAGTCTTTGAATGTATCGGTTGCGGGAGGAGTGGTTCTGTTTAAGGTCTTAGATTATAGGCCTCACTCATTTGAGTAAATTGCACTTCACCACAAATGCTGGTTATGGAAATTTTTAAATTTTTAATTTCCAATTTTTAAAGAATTTTTAATTTCTGAATTTCAAAACTAAAATGCTACGACCTTCCTAACATCTTGAAACTAAAAACCAACCCCCTCTTTTTTGTTTAAAAATTGTAAATTTAAGTATTATTTGCAAAAATTAAAAAATTATAAAAATTAAAAATTTATACATACGGTGAGTGTTTTCCCGACCGAAGTCCCAGATACCAAGGCATAGCTCGGTACGGGGCAGGCAACGAAGAAATTCGCCAAATTCGGAAGTTCTATGTTAATACGAATACGAATCCAAAACATTGCCGTTCTGGTCTACGAGTTTAATGTTTTCACGCCTGTCTTTCCATTGAATTTGACTTCTTTTTAGATAAACGTACCAGTTGTCTCTATAGAAATCGGTGTCATTTTTGTGGAGTTCAAAACAGGTATTGTAATTGATATTTTCGGTTATATATCTTTGACATTGTCCAGGTAAATATTGGGGAGGACTCCCGGGTGTGGAGCATCTTGGAATCCTGTCTATGTAATCAAGGCATTCATCAGAAAGTTGGTTTGGCGGTTCAGGTAGTGGTTCGTCGCTTGGGTGGGGACAGGAGATATAAAATGAAGGTACAACTCTTGTTTTTTGGGTTAAGTAACCTATGCACTTGTTTGGTTTAAATGATTGTCCAAGAGGGGAGTTTCCTGTTACTACGTGAGCGGTTTCACCAGGATTTAAGTATATATTTTCTGGAGTATAGGATCTTCCTGGAAAAACAACTTTCGAGCCTTGTCCTACTGTGACACTTTTTCCACTTTTAGTACTTTTTAAAGTCAGACCGGTTATAAGTATCGGCTGATTATTTTTGTGAGAAGCCGACAGTGATATGTATTCGCTTGATGGGTCGTCGTTGTATGAAAGAGTTACTCTCTGTATAGAAATTTTGCCGACAAGCGTGTTTGATCCGGTGTTACCTTCATAGGGCGAGTTGGTGTTTGTACCCGCGTTGGTTCCGGATCCAGATGAGGTGTTTGTTTTGCCGGAGCTGTTATAAGCCGGAGCATTACCCGGGAATAGATCTTCGCCGTAAGTTTCATTTTTTCCTCCTTCAGGAAAAGGTTTTATGAAAGGTTTTCGTGCGGTGTCGCTATTTACACCTCCTCCTGCTATCCAGAGAAGAAAAAAAACTCCGAGAAGTCCAAAAAACCATTTTATATCGGTGTCCATGTCTTATAGTATAACGCGAATCGTGTAGCATGTAACGCAAAGAAGGGGAACGAGTCCTAAGCCGAAAGTTGTAAGGCTGCAATAGGAGTCAAAAAGCAAGAATTAAGGGGTATTGGTGGCAAAATACGGCTACAGATAAGGATCTAAACACGCCACTCGACTGGCGTGTTTAGATCTGTACTGTCTCGCTTTGAATTACGTTTACTCCGCCAACCCATCTCTATTGCAGTGTTTTGCAAAACACTGCAATAGAGATGGGTTGTATGAACATTTCTTAAAAATCCTGACCGTAAAAATTACTTATTCGTATTTTCAGAATTTTTGAAATAGTTTTTAACATTCCAGTACGTGTTTGCTAAAATTTGATTTGGTGCCTTGGGCAAAAATGTGCGCTTCGTCCGCCGACTTTTATCCGAGATATGACTCCTTTACACTTGGGTTTGGCACAGGGTTTACCTGTATTTCTATACGCCTTATGTTGGTGCTGAAATTGTCCGCGTTCTCCCGATGGTGTGCGATAGTCGGACGTGGAATCACCTTTGAAATCGATTCCTTTTTTAAGAACAGAAACCATTTCTTTGTAAAGTTTTTTAAAATCTTTGTCGGGAATATTTTTGGGTTTTGATAGTGGGTGGATGCCGGATGCCCATAACATTTCATCGGAATATATATTACCGATTCCGGCTATTATTTCCGGCATCATAAGTGTTTGTTTTATCGGTCGCTCTGGTCGCTTCAAAATTCTTTCCTTGAGTTTTTTAAATGTAAAACTTTTTTCAAGCGGTTCGGGTCCTAATTTTTTTATATCGGGAATATCATCGATTTCTTTGGTATTAAAATATATCACTTTGGCGAATTTGCGAACATCGGATAGTACCAAGCATTTACCGTTTTCAAAGCAGATTACAAAATGGATAAATCTATTGAAGGGATCCCAGAGAGGGCTCATTGAGGGCTCGTTTGGGGTCCAAATTTCATTCACCCAATGAGAATTTTTAATTTTTAATTTTTGAATTTTTTGGTCCTTGAGTTTTTGGGAATTTGTAATTTTATTAGGAATTAGGTAATTAGGTGAATTAGGATTTGTTTTGTATGTTCCATACAAAAGATGTCCCGTCATCTTCATATGTATCAATAGGGAAATTCCTTCTGATAGTTCAATTAAGACATTTTTTCCTCGTCTTGATACGGAGATTATCTTTTTGCCGGTAACATTTCTTTTAAACTTTTCAAAATATGGTGGATTTTTAATATTGTCTTTACCTTTATGAAAAGGAGAATTGTAATCGGTCCATACAGATGAAATTTTAAGACCTGGCAGAAGCCGGTTTAAAATTGAAGCTGTAGTTGTGACTTCAGGAAGTTCGGGCATTTTTTAATATTTTTTTTATCTCCCCAAAATTTTGAGAGCCGCTTTTACCTTCTCTCCGGTCGAATTTATCTTCGGATCGATTTCTTTCAGGGTTTCACGGGCTTGTCCGTGTGAAAAACCAAGTGCTTTTAATGCTTCAAGTACATCAATCTCTTCTTTAAGAGATGATGAATTGTCGTTTTCCAAGGACACAACTTTGTTTTTAAGTTCTAAAACTATCTTCTCCGCCACTTTTTTGCCGATCCCTGAAACTTTTGTAAGGTGTGAGGTGTCATTTGTCGATACTGCCATGGTTAGTGTTTCGGTCGTGGCGGCATTTAGTATAGACAAAGCGCTTTTTGGGCCTATTCCTGATATCGCAATTAAGAGCTCAAAGAAATCGAGGTCTTTCTTCTGGTTAAATCCGTACAAAGTGTGAGAATCTTCTCTTACTACCTGATGAGTCCAAAGAGAAATTTTAGATCCCTCCTTTACCTCGAGTAGGGAATCGGATGTCATAGATACTCTGTATCCGATCCCCCCAGTTTCTATTACGATTCGATTTGAATCTTTGTGTAGCACTTCACCTTTTATATGAGAAATCATACTTTTAGTATACCTCGTAAATCAATTTACTCAATTCTTCTACGTTTCTTCAGCCATTGCTTTTTTTGAAAAGGTCTGTTACTATTTCGTGAATTGCAAAAACAATAGAAATAACAAAACTTTAATATATATTATGGCCATTACATCATCAGCAAAAAAAGCACACAGAGCGTCTCTAAAAAAGAAAAAGTACAACGACTCAAGAAAAGAGAATGTTAAAACAACCGTAAAGCAGATTAAGAAACTGATTACGGAAGGTAAAAATGATGAAGCAAAAAAGCTTTTACCGACAGCCTATAAAGCTATCGACAAGGCGGCAAAAGGTAACACTATCAGAAAAGGAAACGCAGATAGAAAGAAGTCTCGTTTAAGTGCTTTTATAAAAAAAGAGGTAACAAAAAAAGTTTAGATTAAAAAACAGCCCTTCGGGCTGTTTTTTTAGTCTGATAATTTATAAAATGATTTATTACAAGAGTGAGCTTGCGATTGTTATAGCCGCGAATGATGCTTGGGTCTGTAAAGATTAGTGTGTCTCATCCCTGTTAATAAATGAAAATTGGTGAACCGGAAACTTCGACCAATTTTTGTGCTC
>PCWC01000067.1 GCA_002787175.1 Parcubacteria group bacterium CG11_big_fil_rev_8_21_14_0_20_39_22
GAGCACAAAAATTGGTCGAAGTTTCCGGTTCACCAATTTTCATTTATTAACAGGGATGAGACACACTAATCTTTACAGACCCTCTAACTACCTGAAGTTACACGAATGGTCTTTCAAGGGAGACAAAAACACGCGGACGATAGAGTCCGCGTGGGTGAGACAGTTTAAATCGTGTCATATGACACGATAGAAGGTGTCGCGTATTCCTTCTTCATCAGGGAGAGTAACGACTTTCATCGAAGAAAAGCCGGCACTTTCAATTAAAGAACATATTCCCCTATCAAGTGACCCATTCCCCAGCTCCACGAGCTCACGTGTGTCAATTTTATATTTCTCCTCTACACCGTGGTCAAAAGGTGATTGAACTTTTTGACCTCTTGGGGTACTGAAAAGAGATACCCACCTAGGACCGATCCATACGACTACAAGGTAACCCTCTCTTAACACCACATTTGATATTGATGTGGTGGGAACAACTTCACTTGCATCCAACCTTATCATTTCGTCCCTTTCTCTTTTTTTGTTTTTGTAGTTGCACCGAAGAAAAAATAATATCACAATTTAGCTAAACGACAAGAGTACGTCACATCTTCAAAAAGCACCTTGCTAAGGATATTTTTTGAATTTTGATATGGGAACTTTGACAACTAAGCATATTCTAAATAACCCTTAAACTCGCCGTCTAAGTCGACTTCAAGCTAATTCGAAAATCGAACAGGTATCTCTACCGCATCTTCGTTTTCTGGTAGCCCTGAGGGATTGGCTTTTTGCAATATAATAGTTCCTCTCTTATAGAAATCAGGATCGCCTTCAGTGTAAGGAGACGTAAACTCCAAAGAAGATTCGAAAGTTACAAATTCTTCTGTCATCCATTCACCCTCTGCCATTACAGGACCCTGCGCTATTATCCTCCCATTCCAATCAACAAGCACGGCAGAGAAGCTGGCTTCAAAAAACCAGGTCCCTCGAGCATTTCCACTGATAGTAACAGGGCTCTCGATAACAGCGTTTTCTGCTGGCTCATAGGCTCTTATAAGTTCGTTGCCGATATAATTATCTTCACCATCGGAATTGTCATCGCCGTTTGAGCCATTGTCTTCAGTCGGTATATTATCGCAAGTATAAGCACAGACTTGTGCACATATTGACCCTTCAGGATCGCAAGGATTACCACAGCTGTTGAAAGTACCTTTCCTCTCACGACAATCATTCCTATAAGGAACTTCATCTTCATTTAGATTCGTAGTATAGACCACCTTGGTATCGTAATCATCCGTTATTGTTATACCTTTTACTGAGTAAAACCACCAAACAAATATAACGACGGCTATTAAAACTATAACTGTCCAAAAAGTTGTTTTTCTATTCATAATGCAAAAGTTAAATTGATAAAGGATTTACAAACCCCAGTGAAGTTTCCACCTTCGCTACAAGAACTATTATAGGAATTTTTAAATTTTAATTCCCAATTTTTAAATAATTTTTAATTTACTATTTTCTAAACAATTAAGAAATTAATAGGTTGTGACTCCCCTATTTTCAGTTTAAGAAATTGAAAAAATTAAGTCATTATTTACAAAATTTAAAAATTATAAAATTAAAAATTTACACACATTGTTTTCTCTTTCATTTACTTTCTCTCATACAATCCCATAAGCTCCGCCTCCTCAATTATATGACTTGTCATTTCTCTTTCCAAGTCTCTCCTTTTTGCACCTTCCGCCAATTCAAGTCGAGAATCCAATGCATAAAGCCGTATAAAATATCGATGTCTCCTGTCGGGCGGGCAAGGAGCGATATAACCCAATGAACCAGCGGTATTTTCTCCCAATATCCCTTCCGGCTCAAACCCCTCTTTTACTTCTTCTTCTTTTGGATTGATATTGAAGACCACCCAATGGTCGAAAACAGGAATCCCCATCAACTCTTTCACTGTCTGAGGAATATCCGGATCATCCATAATGAGGACAAGTGACTTTGTGTTACTTGGTGTATTCTTGAATTTTAGAGGTAGATTTTTGCCTTCGCCACTACAAGTATACTTTGCCGGTATATCTTCTCCACCCTTAAAAGCGGGAGATGTTATTCTCAGGTGCTTCATATATAGTTAGAAAGCCGTACGACCTTTGATATGATTTCAACCCTTAATATTTAGATTGTCTCTGTTTCACCTTTCTGATTATTTTGCCGAGAATTTTTTTCAAATACTGACCTGTATATGACTTTTCATTATTTGCCACTTGGTCTGGAGTACCTTTTGCCACAAGCTTACCGCCACGAATTCCACCCTCTGGACCTATATCTATTATATAATCGGATGATTTTATAAGATCCATATTGTGTTCGATAACAACGACTGTGTTACCTTTATCAACCAATTTCTGTAAAATCTCGATAAGCTTGCTCACGTCTTCATAATGAAGTCCGACTGTCGGCTCGTCTAAAAGGTATATGGTTTTCTGTAAGTGAGGTCGGTAAAGTTCTGAAGAAATTTTTATTCTTTGTGCCTCGCCACCAGATAGAGTGGTTGCGGATTGTCCGAGTTTAAGGTAGCCGAGTCCAACATCGTTTATCGTCCTTAACCTGTCATAAATTGCCGGAATATCTTCAAAAAAATCAAGTGCATTTTTGGCGGTCATTTCAAGTACATCGTAAATATTTTTCTTTTTATACTTGACTTCAAGCGTCTCTTTCATAAATCGCTTACCTTTACAAACATCACAGGGTACATAAACCGTAGGCAGAAAATGCATCTCCACTGCTATCTCGCCGTTCCCTTGGCATGCCTCACACCTTCCACCTTTCACGTTGAAAGAAAATCGATTCGCTTTCCAACCGCGATAACGAGCCTCTTCAGTTTCAGCAAACAAATCCCGAATAAAAGTAAACGCACCGGTATATGTTGCAGGGTTTGAGCGAGGAGTTCTTCCTATAGGACTCTGATCTATAAGTATTGTACGGGAAAGATATTCTGTGCCGGTAAATGAAGAGCAGTTGAAAGTCTCAGCGCTTCTATAACGCCTTTCGAGTCTGGCCCGCAAATTCTTGTGCAGTATCTCGTACAAGAAAGAAGACTTACCTGAACCTGAAACACCAGTAATCGTAACAAAGCGTGACAACGGAACATCTATATTTAGATTGTCGATATTGAATACTTTTCCGCCACGGATTTTAAGCGACCCTTTATCCTTTTGTCTATACTCGCTCGGAATTTCAACACTCTTCTCACCTCGAAGATATGAGAGAGTCAGAGATTTTGATTTGTTTTCTTTGGCAGTTAAAAGCTCATCAAGATAGCCCGAAACCACCACTTCACCACCGTGAGTTCCGGCTCCCGGACCGATGTCGATTATATAGTCAGAAGAAAAAATTGTGTCTTCATCGTGTTCTACAACTAAAATCGTATTACCGAGATCACGCAAACTAAGCAATGTTTTTATAAGGCGGTCATTGTCGCGTTGATGGAGTCCGATCGTCGGCTCATCAAGAACATACAAAGCACCGACAAGGCCTGATCCGAGCTGACTGGCAAGGCGGATACGTTGTGCTTCCCCTCCCGAGAGTGTGTGTGCTCGCCGATCGAGACTTAAATACTCTATCCCGACATTTAACATAAAGGACAATCGAGACTCAATCTCACGCAAGATTGTTTTTGCTATTTCTGCATCTGTTTTAGATAATTCAATACTCTCAAAAAAACTAAAAGCATCGGCAATCGAGAGTGATATTAGCTCCACTATATTTATACCTTTTTCTTTGCCACTTTTACCAAGTCGGATATGCAATGCTTCCTCGCGAAGTCGCGCACCACCACACTTTTTACATAATTCATCTCCAAAAAAGTGTCTGGTACCGAGACCGTTACATTCCGGACACGCACCATAAGGAGAATTGAAAGAAAAAAGTCGTGGCTCGATTTCTGGATATGAGAATCCATCATAAGGGCACATAAATTTTGCAGAGATAAGTCGCTCATCGGCTGGAGTGATAATCTTAAGTAATCCGTCGGACTCTGAAAGTGCAAGCTCAATCGCTTCGCTTAATCTTTCTCTTACCCCCGAATCGGATTTTCCCATATTAGCTATATCATCAATAAAAAATTCATCGACAAGTACGTCGATATTATGCTTTTTATTTTTAGATAATATTATTTGCCCCCTTAGTTTTCTCTCTTGCCCGTCAACTCTTACCGACTCAAAACCTTTTCCCAAAAGGTCATAGAGCAGTTGGTAATATTCTCCTTTTCTCCCGACAACAAGTGGGGCAAATATTTTAATCTTTGCATCGCTGACAGGGACTCCAAATATCTTTTCGCTTTTCTTGGTCTTTTCGAGATCCTTAACAGTCTTGATTATGGTAGCAAGTATTTCCTCGTTTGAGAGCCGTGAAATTTCACGCCCACATAAAAGACAGTCGGGCTTTCCTATCCTCGCAAACAAGACTCTCAAATAATCGTAAATCTCAGTAATAGTAGCCACAGTCGAACGTGGATTATTTGAACGAGATTTTTGGTCAATAGATATCGCTGGTGAGAGTCCGACTATCTCATCGACATCCGGCTTTTGCATTTGTCGCAGAAATTGTCTGGCGTAGCTTGAAAGAGATTCGATATATCGCCTTTGACCTTCGGCAAAGATTGTATCGAAAGCAAGAGACGATTTTCCTGATCCAGAAAGCCCGGTAAAAACCACCATCTTGTTTCTCGGCATTGATACAGTAATATCCTTAAGATTGTGAGTTCGAGCTCCCTTTACGATAAGTTCACCGTCAGAATTCCCCTCTTTTACTTTTTTGTTGTCGTTTTTATTCATAAATATCGGCTATCACACAAATATGAACCGGTGTCTAACTCACCGGGTAGGTCTGATTTATACAGTAGGATAAACAGTATACGTACGATAGACAAAAGACGCAAGGCGAGCGCTATAGACAATAATTAACGTGAGACCTCGCCCCTTGTATAGATAATAATTCGGTGATACCTCTTGCTCATGTGACTATGAGTACAAAATAGA
>PCWC01000109.1 GCA_002787175.1 Parcubacteria group bacterium CG11_big_fil_rev_8_21_14_0_20_39_22
TCATGATGATTAAAAAATACCCAAAGTATGGCTTAACTGCAAGCTGTATTAGTTATTTTATCCCTACGTTTGTGTACCTTATGCCAGGATGTCGGGGAGATGTGATCATTTACAGCGGAATTTTTAGCGACACATTTTTTACGGCATTGAGAAGCCGGATTATTTGTCTGGCTTTTTTATTTGTTGAGAAAGTTTACACCACTCACATCCCTCGTTGGTACAAGTCTTATCCCAAAATGACAGCTCCAATATTTCATACGCTGACTTCTTTATAGTCTCTTCGAGCTCTAAAATATCATCATTTGTTATCTCAAAAGCTTCCCTTTTGTATTTTCCTGATTCGTTTGGCTCAACGAAATCAAGTACCCCCTCCTTCATATCATATTGGGGCGACTGAAGACGTTCGAGGAGTAACTTATAAAAAGTAAGCTGTCTCTTCATATCACCATTCGAATCTTTTGTCTTACCTTCAATAGATGCTCTACTCTTTGGTTTACCGGTTTTAAAGTCAAAGACAGTCGCTTTGCCAGACTTGTCAAACTCTACCCTGTCGAGCTTGCCCTTTAGGGTAACCGTATCATTGCTTCCGATTTCAAAATCAATTCCACTTACTGGAAATTCTACCAGAGCATCTTTTGTCCAAGTGCCCTTATATTTTTTAATGAATGATGTTAGAACCTCCTTTCCTTTTTCTATAGAATCTGAGACTTCATTTTCTGGCAAGATACTCCTCTCGATAGACCTTTCCATTTCACTGCAAGCAGCTTTTATATCTTCTTTGCCTTTATTTAGACAATTAAAGTAGGTCTTAAGTCCTTCATGGATCGCTGTACCGAAAATCATTGGCTTTTCCTTTATCTTTGGAACCCTGAGCAGATTCACAAAGAAATATTGCCAAGGACAATTGAGATAAGAATTTAGCGCTGAAACCGAAAATCCTTGACGCAAAAACATTTCATTCAGATAACTTTTTTCGGTAATTGAAGGTGACTCTGATGACGAGCCATGAGATTCAAGTAACTTAGGATAGGTCTTTTCTTCAAATCCAGTATCGACAGTTTTTTGTTCAAGAAAATTGGCATCGATTTCAGACAAGAGTTCCGAAGGGAGAGTCTCTTTACCGTTTATATCCTCCTCGAAATAAGATATAGTGGCTTGTTTTTTGGCACGAGTAATCGCAACATACAGAAGACGCCTTTCATCTTCGAGCCGATTGTCAAAGCTTTTCCCTTCCAAAAAGGGGTCGAGTTTGTCACGCATTTTACGTCCACTCCACTTCCCTTCAGACACCGAAGCTATAAACACATACTCAAACTCAAGCCCTTTTGACCTGTGTGCTGTCATAAGAGATACGGTTCCAGGATTCTCATCTCTAAAGAAAGGTATACCGAGACCGTGATTTTCCATCCTGTCTATCTCCTCAAAAAAATCAGGTAATTTAACCGATTTTTTGCGCTCGGCAAATCGCATCGCAAAAGATAGAAACGAATCATAAGCTCGAAGAGAAACTCTGCCATTTACACTTCCTATCATATGAGACACGAGACCGATTTCTTTTGCTGCATACTCTATGGTGTAGAGGAGAGGTTTATTTCTACCAAACTCTGCGATTCTCTCAATCAAAGCAAAACAATCACGCAGTTTAGTCGAACTCGAATTTGAAAGAACTTTAGAAAGTGATATGCGTTTGTTTTTAGATTCTGTTATAGCATCACAAACATCAATTAAATCGATTCCCAAAATATCTATAAACAACGCTCGACTTAGATTAAAATCGGAAGGTTCATTTGCTGCTCGCAAAATAGCGACAAATTTTTCAACTGTTTCTTCTTCAAGTAGATTGGTATCAGAAAAAACTGTATAAGAAATATTGTTTGCTGAAAGAGATCGCATAAAGTTTGACGAGTCTTTATTATCTCGATATATAACAGCTATTTCATTTGGACTTACTCCACTTTCAATGAGACTTTTGATTGAATGTCCTATCCAGAACGCCTCAATTGATGGGCGTGGTAAAGAAATAACGCTTATACCACCTTTATCAACCCTACCCTTTAAAGACACTCTTAGGTAATCTTCAGTGATATTATTCTTTATCATACTAAAGGAGCCGTTTAGTAGAGCTTGGGTACTTCGGTAATTTTGGGACAATTGTATCAAAACAGCATCGGGATGCTTATTTTTAAAATAAAGAAAGTTATCAAGTGAAGCTCCTTGAAATCTAAATATTGCCTGCTTTTCATCACCAACAATAAACAAATTTGGACTTTCGAAAAATGAAGAAACTATCTCAAGTAAAGTATTTTGAGAATTGTTGGCATCTTGATGCTCGTCAGCCAATATGTACTGCGCACTTTCCTGTATTTGAAGTGAAAGGGATTCATTTTCAGAGAGAACTTTTATGACCTCCATAATCATATCCTCGTAGTCGAAAAGTCTCTCTTTAGCCATAGCCTCTTCATACAGTCTGTATATGATCGACAAGTCCTCGTTTTTCTGGATTGATTTCGATAGGTCTTTGTATTTACCTCTCATCTTACCTTTGTGAGCACCGGATTCGTAGTACAGATCCTCTGTAGATTCCAAGCTCTTTTTTGCATCGATGATTGATTTTTCAAAAGTATCGGGAGAAATGGCTTCCCTCTTCAAATCCCTTATCGCGCTTTTTATGTCCTTAAGATAATAAAGAGGGTCACCCCAAGGTTTTAGAACATTAAGCGAAGAGTTTATGATTGCATTTTCTATAATCCTAACCGTATCTGTATCGGTAGCATGTTCTGACCCTATGATCCTTGGGAATTCCGAAGGATAAGAAGAGATTATATCGTTGGCGAAACTGTGGAAAGTATGGATTCTTACACGATAGCCTGCTTGCCCTACGATATCTATAAGTTTTTTCCTTATAGCTCTCACCGCCGACTCGGTAAAAGTAAGAGCGAGGATAGCATCGGGAGGAGTGTCGGTAATGCGTAAAATATTGGCTATACGAAGAGTAAGCATCGTGGTCTTACCTGTTCCAGGACCAGCTATTACCATAACTGGACCGTCAATAGTATCGACCGCCCTTTTCTGATCCTCGTTTAGACTCTTATACTTTTCGTTAAATTTCTCCTCATTCATTAGAGACAGAATAGCATAGAATATAGAGCATGTAACGTGTGGCGTGTAACACGAAATGAGAGAGAGGGGGAATTCACCTAATTCATCTAATTTCTAATTCACCTAATAAAAGAATACGAAATACTAATGAAGATACGAAAATACGAAAAGGAAAACAGAATCCATATTTTGAGGATTAGCAGACATTAGCAGATTGGAATTTCATTTGTTGATTGGGTAATGTTCTTTTGGTTTGGAAATTAAAAATTTGGTCATTATTTAAAAATTCAAAATTGGAAATTATATTCTCTTAACACCTAACCCCTAAAAGCTAAAAACTAATCTCAGTAGCTCTGCAATCTTTTTGCTTTGTCGTGTATTCTAATCTTTTCGTGAGCTTTTGCTTCGATTTGTCGGATACGTTCACGGGTAACATTAAATTTCTGTCCAACTTCCTCAAGAGTATGAGTTACTCCGTCAACAAGCCCGTGACGCATTTCGAGTATCCGACGTTCTTTTTCAGAAAGGTCTCCCAAAATTTCCTTAACCTGATCGCTCAATATACGTCTTGAAGATTCGTGGTCAGGAGAAAGTATTTTATCATCGGAAAGGAAATCCCCGAGGACTGATTTACCATCATCATCGTCATTGACCGGACTCTCAAGCGATACTGTGTCCTGGTCGATTTTTTCAATCTGATATATTTTACCTACATCGATTCCCATTTCAATAGCGATTTCTTCAGGCAATGGATCTCTACCGAGGTCTTGAGAGAGACGTCGAACAACCTGTTTGTATTTTGCAATTGTCTCAACCATATGGACCGGGACCCTAATCGTTCGCGACTGGTCTGCCAAAGCACGAGTAATAGCCTGTCTTATCCACCAAGTGGCATAAGTTGAAAATTTGTACCCCTTTGTCCAATCAAACTTATCAACCGCCTTGAAAAGTCCAAGGTTTCCCTCTTGAATTAGATCGAGAAGAGTGAGGTTCGGACTTCTACCTACATATTTTTTAGCAATTGATACAACCAATCTTAAGTTTGCTCTTGCCAAAAGATTCTTAGCTTCTTCATCTCCATCTTGTATCCTTTTGGCAAGTTCTTTTTCTTGGCTCGCTAAAATAAGAGGGTACTGTCCTATTTCTTTGAGATACATCTGTATCGAATCGTACGAAGCGTCTTGTTTTGAACTTCCCAGATATACATTACCTTTCTTACTTGTAACATCTTCATCGTTCATATCGAGTATTCCACCCCCCTCGAGAATATCGACTCCCGCTGAATGCATTTTGCCGTACAAATCGTCAAGAAAAACTATATCGTCTTCGATTGTCGGGAATTCCTTTAGTATCTCGTCGTAAGTAATGAAGCCGCGAGATTTTCCTTTTGTTAGAAGTTGATTTGCCCTCTTTTGGAATAGTTGCTCTTTGCTCTTGCCTTTTCTTTTTTGGAGTACAGTTTTCACCATTTCCTTGGTGGAAACTGACTTATCTTTGGCGACCTTCTTAACCTTGGTCTTTTTTGATATTTTTTTTACATTTTTGACAGCTTTTTTAGCAACAGTTTTTTTCGCTGCCTTTTTTGACGCAACTGTTTTCTTTTTGGACGCCTTTTTCGGTTTTGTCCCGATTCGTCCAGAAGCCTTATTTTTTGCCATTTTTTTGGGTTTTTTCTTCATAGAGAGTGTTAAGACCGATTTTAGACCCTTAACCTTTTTGAAAGTTAAATGTGATTTTGTTATTTTACCTTAACTTTATAAAAAAATAAAGGTGTTGAATAAGTCCACCCTCTTTTGCACTCTACTTGTAATCTCTTCATATAATACTCGGACCCAGTTAATACCTCAAGCGGTGTAT
>PCWC01000054.1 GCA_002787175.1 Parcubacteria group bacterium CG11_big_fil_rev_8_21_14_0_20_39_22
TTTCCATTTTCATATGGAAATACGGTACCTTAATTACTAGATATCCAGTAGAAGTTGGGTATCATTTATTATTAGCTGGAACGACCTCTACACATTAGAAACTAATTTATGGTATAATTTATATATATTGTAGTATATATTTTAATTATTTTATTGTATGGCTCGTGAACCTATAGCAACCGGAGAATACTACCATGTATTTAATCGCGGGGTTGATAAGAGGAAAATATTCAATGACTCCATGGATTCATTTAGATTTTTGCAGTCAATGATTCTTTTTAATTCCGTTGCTCCGGTAAGAAGTCTTTTCTCCGTTCTTAAAGACGAAAACTGTAAAGGAGATTCGATAGTCAAAAATGATGACGAAATACTTGTCGAAATAGTGGCATATTGTCTTAATCCAAACCATTTTCATTTGATACTCCGTCAATCTGTTGACGGAGGTATAAGTGAATTCATGAAAAGATTGGGTGGTGGTTATACTCTCTACTTTAATGAACAAAATGGGCGAAGCGGTTCTCTTTTTCAAGGTAAATACAAGTACACCCGCATCTCTACCAATAAACAACTGCTTCATGTCAGTGCTTATGTAAATTTAAATGATAAGGGTCATAAAATAAAGACCTCAGATACTTCAGTGATACGTTCAAGCTGGAGTGAATATACAAAGTTGAATACTTACGAGATATGTGAAAAAAATACAGTATTGGGTCAATTTAAGTCCAAACAGCAGTACGAAAAATTTGCAAAAGACTCGTTAGAAGAAATCCTGATTAGAAAAAACAATAAAAAACTTAACACTTTGGAAGAAAAATTATACCACACTTTTTAATAAATTTCTTAGAGGTTGGACACCTAAATTTTGAATTCGATAACATCCCCATCTTTGACGATATATTCCTTACCTTCGGTTCTGACCCATCCTTTTTCTCGAGCGGAAACATATCCTGGAGCTTCCAAAAGTTTTTGACATTCAATAACTTCGGCTCGAATAAATTTATCTTTAAAATCGGCGTGGATTGCGGTGCCTGCTTCCGGTGCAGTAGAATCCTTTCTTATCGTCCAACCCCTTGTCTCGTCTTCTCCAGTTGTAAAATAAGTGATAAGACCAAGCATCTCGTATCCTTTTTTTATTAAATTATCAATACCATCATCACTCGTAGCTCCAAGCTCTTTTCTAAAAGTCACTCTCTCTTCCCCTTCAAAATCTTTTAAGTCATTTTCAACGCCAGCATCGACGACAACATAATGAGATCCACTCTCTTTAAAAAAACTCATGAGCGATTCCCATCTCGCGTCTTTTATTTCGTCCAGATTTTTTGCTCCTGATTTTCGATTTAGTACATACAAAATCGGTTTTGCAGAGAGGAGCTGGAGTTTTCTCGCCATCTTCTCTTCCTTTTCATCAAGCTCTGCAGATGAAGCAAGTTTTCCGGCCTCAAGCACTTCATTTATTTTTTTAAGAGCCGATTGTTCCACCACAGCATCCTTATCTCCCCGCTTAACTTCCCTTTCGATTGAAGACAGTCTCTTAGAAACAGTTTGCATATCGGCAAGTATGAGTTCGAGGTTTATAACCTCGATATCTCTCATGGGTTCAACTCCGCCACTTACATGTACAACATCCGGGTCTTCAAATATCCGGACAACCTCGGCGATTGCGTCTGTTTCTCTAATATTGGTCAAAAATTGATTTCCCAAACCTTCTCCCGCCGATGCTCCTTTGACAAGACCGGCAATATCGACAAATTCAACCACGGCAGGAATGGTCTTTGCGGAATTGCTTAAACGGCTCAACTTGTTGAGCCGTTCATCGGGCACGGCAACAATACCGACCGAAGGATCGATGGTGCAAAAAGGATAGTTCTCCGAAGGCACGCTCTTCTTCGTAAGAGCGTTAAAAAGGGTCGATTTTCCGACATTTGGCAATCCAACGATTCCTATACTTAAAGACATGCCATATAACTTATCACTGAATAACCAAATTACCAAGCATTAAATTCAAAGTTCAAAAAAACACGTGTTTTTACACGTGCTTTTATGTTGTAAGTTGTTTGTTGCAGGTTTTCTTTTACTTCCTTCGTTTTCCAACCTTCCTTCTTGAGACAACAAAAACATTTGAATACTTCTTCGGTCTTCTTGTCTTTTGACCTTTTCCGGTAGGTTTACCCCACATACTCTTGGCACGACGGGTTCCTCTTCCTTGTCTTCCTTCACCACCTCCGTGTGGATGGTCTACAGGGTTCATAGCTGTTCCTCTTACTGTAGGCCTGATTCCCTTCCACCTGCTTCTTCCTGCCTTTCCAAAGTTTATGAGACGATGTTCGGGATTGGTAACTTGACCAACGGTAGCAAAAGAATCACTTGAAATTTTCCTAATTTCGCTTGAAGGCATTTTGATATGAGCATAACCACCATCGTGAGCGATAACTTCCGCATAAATACCAGCACTTCGAGCGATTTTGGCTCCGCCTCGAGGTTTTAATTCTATATTGTATACAAAAGTACCTACAGGAATATTCTTAAGAGACGATCTGTTTCCTGCTTTTATTTCTGCATTTTCAGAAACGACGAAAGTATCGCCGACTTTGACTTCTTGAGGAAGGAGGACATACCTTCTTTCACCATCACTGTAGAGTGCGATTCCTATAAAACCACTTCGGTTTGGATCGTATTCTATTGTTTCTATCTTTGCAGGAATGTCATACTTGTTGTAAGTAAAGTCGATATCTCGGTATCTTCTTTTGTGCCCACCTCCTTTGTGGCGAGTGGTTATTCTACCTTGATTATTTCTTCCTTGACTTCGTTTGAATCCGGAAGTAAGAGCTTTATTTGGACGCGATGCACTTAAAACCTTCCTGAAAGAGGTGGTTGTCATATGCCTTCTTGATGGAGTTGTCGGTTTGTACTTTTTCATATTTTTTTATTCAAAATCTTTGTTTACAATACTTCAATTTTGTCACCTTTCTTTAGGAAAACATATGCTTTCTTGCCTCCCGATTTCACACCCTTTCTACCTCGCGATACAACTGCTTTACTTGGTATCTTGACGATTCGGACTCGCTCAGGCACAACATTGTAAACCTCTTTTATGGCTTCGGCTATCATCGGCTTGGTCGCACTACTATGTACTTCAAAAGCATAAGAATTACTCTCTCCCAAGATTGCTCCTTTCTCCGTAATTCGAGGTCGAAGCAAAATATCTGATTTAAAATTCATTGAAGCTACTGAAGTAATATCCTTTTCAGCTCTAATTTCCGCTGGTTTTACAGAAGTTTGTTTTTCCTTATTTTCGTTTTCTTTCTTAAAAAGTGCCATAATGTTTTATTACTTTAACTTACTCTCCAAAAACTCTAATGTCTCTGAAGGATTCTCTATAATCAAATATTTTGTATTGAAAAGTCTAAGAGGATCGATGTTACGAGCTTCATCGACAATCACATTGCCCATATTTGAAAAACTCTTTTCTGTATTTTCATTTTTTGAACCCAAAGCAATCAAAGCGGAATTCTTTCTCTTTGTCTTCAAATCTCCGTTACCTGATGCGTCAGCGATCGCAGACAGAACTTCTCTTGCCTCTTTTGTCTTTGGTGCGGCAAACTCAAATTTATCAACAAACACAAGCTCTCCAAGCTCAAACTTTTTCGACAAAATAGCTGTCAAAGCTCGAGCCTTCATCTTTCTGTTTATCTTTCGAGAATAATCCTTTTCATTTCGAGGTCCATGAGTGACTCCTCCACCAATCCAAATCGGTGACCTGCTTGAACCATGTCGTGCTCTACCGGTACCTTTCTGCTTCCACGGCTTTTTTCCTCCTCCTGAAACTTCGCTTCTATCGCGACTGTGTGCCACAGGAGTACGTTTATTGCCCATCATAGAAACTACAACTTGATTAACTAAATCAGAATTCCAAGGAACAGCAAAAATACTTTCCGACAATTTTATCGAGCCCACTTCTTTTCCTTTTTGATTATATATTTTTGCTTCCATAATTTTAAAAGTATTATCTACCTTTTATCTCCACAAATGTTCCTCGTCTACCAGGTATAGCCCCTTTTATCAAAATAAGTCCATTTTCGGCATCGACAGCAACAACCTTAAGATTGGGGACTGTGACCCTATCCCCTCCCATTCTTCCTGCCATCCTCATACCTTTTGGAACTCGAGTACGCAAACCACCACCGATTGACCCTGGCTCCCTTTCAGAATGCTTCTGACCGTGAGTCCTCGGGCCACCAGCGAAGCCATGCCTTTTGACCACACCTTGAAAACCTTTACCCTTTGAAACAGCTGATACTTCCACCTTGTCACCTTCTGCAAAAGTACTTACTTCTATCAAATCTCCCAACTTAAGCTCGCTCGGAGCAGATATCCTGATCTCTTTTACAAATTCAGGTACGGCAATATCCTTGAAGTGGCCTTTTAGTGGCTTATTTGCGTTCTTTTCCTTTCGTTTACCATAGCCGACCTGAAGGGCATCATAACCGTCTTTTTCTATTGTCTTTACTTGAGTAACGGTTATAGGACCGGTTTCTATTATTGTTACCGGTTGAGCTTGACCCTCATCATTATAGACTTGGGTCATATTGAGTTTTTTTCCTAAGATAAATTTCATATTATGAACACGGTTCTCCCTTTTGGGGTTGACCGGCGGTTCCCTTAATCTGACAATAACGTCCTTTCGGTCTTTAAGCTATACCTTCAACTTATCGGGTAAAGCTTTGCAGTAATGGAAACAAGAGTAACAAAGTCGGGTTTAAATGTCAACAGAACGTTCCAGCTAATAATAAATGATACCCAACTTCTACTGGATATCTAGTAATTAAGGTAC
>PCWC01000075.1 GCA_002787175.1 Parcubacteria group bacterium CG11_big_fil_rev_8_21_14_0_20_39_22
GTTTTTTTAAAGTCATGTGAAAAATACTCTAATTTAACCTTTAATATAGCCGTATATTATCATTTTTAGCACCTAAAAATCGCCTTTAGCCCTAATCAACCAATAGTAGACGAACTCCCGAGATAGTGATATTCAACTCTTCCTTCACCTCCCTAAGACAAGTAAAAAGTGGAGATTCATTTTGTTCAACGACTCCACCAGGAATTTCCCAATGATCTTTATAGGTAGGTTTTACTACCAGGATTTTCCCATCGGTATCAGAGAATAGAGCTCCCGAACCCATATATTTTCTTGGTAGATTTTTGTAGTAATTGTTCATTTTAATTTTGTGCGCGCGCCAGTTAGACTCGGTCACTCTCGTGGATATTTATTTCGTCCTTCGGACTCATAAATATCTCACTCCCTCGATTCTTACAGAATCTGTACACCTTTTTGATTTTTATTTCACTTCGTTCATAAAAATCTAAAAAGGTCTTGCGAAGCTCCAAGTATTCGCTTCTCACCCCACTCGGCGACACCGCTTCGCGGGCTTCGCGTCGCCTCGGTTCGAGTCCTCCCAGTTTGCGTCAAATTATAGTCGCAGAATGCTTCGCATCCTACTCGTTAATTTTTTGTGCGTGCCAGGACTCGAACATTACATGTTCAGTGCAGGTTTCCCATCTCGCAGACTCGATATGGGAGAACCTTTTCGAGATCCTGGTCACGAGCAAAGCAGTTTGCTCGTTCGCTGCCAGCTCGAAGACTCGCTGTGCGCGCGCCAGGACTCGAACCTGGGACCACGGAGGTATAAGCTCCGCGCTCTACCAACTGAGCTACGCGCGCAATTACATAACATATAAACTCTTGAGCTATAATATAGCAAAAATCATTTTTTGGAAACCGTTAAAAAACCGTCGAGAAATAGCCTCGACGGTCGTCTTTTAAGACATATTATTCCTCCCTACAACCAGATCGCAACAAAAGAGCGAGTTCGGCTTCAGTTAGGTCTTCAGCATCATCGATATCGACATAGCTTAGATTAACTTTTTTACCTTCAGGAGGATTAGGGCTGTCTTCTTGCCACTCTACTTCTTTCCCTTTATTTCTCATAAACTGACCCTATCTTATCGTGTCTGCACTATTTTTGTAAACCCTCGATTTACCTTCGGCAAATCGAGGGTTTATGTTACATGTTATACGCTACACGTTACATGATTAATCATACCAACTAAAAGCTACCCTTGGTGTTCTATATCCTGCTTTGTCTTTAAGGCAATTCCGTTTGCGACCAAGATTTTATCGTATTCTTCTCTTTCTATAGTCTCCACCTCAATCAATCTTTTGGCGATTGTATCGAGAATTTTCCGATTTTCAGTCAAGATTTTCTTTGCTTTGTCTCTGGCATCTATCATAAAATTGGTTACCTCTGAATCTATATCGGCACCGATACGCTCCGAGTATTCTCTATCCCCAACCCCCTTTCCAAACATTGCCCGACCGCCAGAACCTTCAAAAGCCACTGGTCCTATTTTTTCGGACATTCCATACTTGGTAACCATATCGCGTGCAAGCGCTGTTGAAACCTGCAAGTCGTTGGATGCTCCGGTCGTGAGATCGTCAAATATCATTTGCTCGGTAACATAGCCACCCAAAGAAACAGCAATATCATCCAGGAATTCTTTTCGTGACTGAAGCCGTCTATCTTCAAATGGAAGTTTCAATGTGTAACCGGCAGCACGTCCACGAGAGATTATAGAAATTTTATGCACAGGATCGGCATAAGGCAGTACCGACGCGACCAATGCATGACCGGCCTCGTGGTACGCTGTTATTTCCTTTTCCCTTTTCGATAGTACATGACTCCGCCTTTCAGGACCGAGCATCACCTTTTCAATAGATCTTATAAGATCGTATTGTGATATTTTGTTACGATTTTCTCGAGCTGCCAAAATCGCCGATTCATTCATAAGAGAGTACAAATCCGCACCTGAAAATCCCGGTGTTCTCTCGGCAATAACCTTCAAATCAACATCTTCGGCAAATGGTTTTTTATCACCATGTATTACAAGAATAGCTTCACGATCTTTGCGGTCGGGCAAATCGATAGCGACACGTCTGTCAAACCTTCCAGGTCGCAAAAGTGCCGGATCAAGAACATCTGGACGGTTGGTTGCTGCCATAACTATCACCTTTTCAGTCGGCTCAAAACCATCCATTTCAACAAGTATTTGGTTTAGAGTCTGTTCCCTCTCATCATTACCTCCTCCCACACCCGTACCACGAACCCGCCCGACAGCATCAAGCTCATCTATGAAGATAATCGCAGGAGCTGTATGTTTTGCAAGTTTAAACAAATCTCTTACTCTCGATGCTCCCACTCCGACAAACATCTCAACAAATTCCGAACCGGATATTGAAAAGAATGCCACCCCTGCCTCTCCGGCAACAGCCCTTGCAAGTAAAGTTTTACCCGTGCCCGGTGCACCCATCAATATCACTCCCTTTGGTATACGTGCTCCAATTTCCAGAAATTTTTTCGGGTTTTTCAGAAAATCCACGATTTCTTTTAACTCTTCTTTTGCTTCAATATTCCCCGCGACATCTTTAAATGTAACTTTTTGTTTCTTGTCATGAGGAAAAGTGATTCGGGCTTTTGATTGACCAAACGAAAAAGCTTGCATACCAGCTCCTTTAACCTGCCTACTTAGAAACCAGATCAAAAATATTATGAAAACAAGAGGTAAAAGGAAAGGCGCGAGCTGGATTAACCAGAATCCTAACCCGCTCGGGTTTTTTATATTTATAGAAACACCACTTATCTGCTCCGGTGTAACACCATAATTGGACAATGTTTCGGTAAGCGAAGCCTGGGCTTCTTTTTTTGAAACTTTCTCTCCATCTGTATGAGTAACAATAAGCTCTTCCCCTTCTACCACGATTTTAGAGACTTCACCCTCCTTTATGTCGGTTGCAAGTTCTGATAGTGATATTTCCTGCTTGTCACTGCCCTGTTCCGCGATAAAAGAATAAATCGCCATTATAAGTATCAGAATAAGAAATGTACTTATAAAATTATTGGTAAATTTATTTTTACTTGAAGATTTGATTGACTTGTTTTTTTTGTTATTTTTGGCGACCATAGTCGTATTATTATACACAAAAATGGAGTGAATTGAAGACTTGAAGAATAAATCATGTAACGTGTAGCATGTAACATAAAAACAATCTAAAATCTTAAATCTGGAGAGACAATTTTAAATTTGTAATTTTAAATTTTAAAATAATTTTTAATTCCCAAATTTCCAAACAAGAAAATAAGACTGGCGAAAGAAACACAACGCACCTCCTTCTTATCTCATTATTTGAAATTTTATTAGGTGAATTAGAAATTAGATGAATTAGGTGAATTTACTCTTCCTACTTCCTCGTGTTACCCTTTACATGATTTTGCTCTCTTATCTTGTTATACGATACATGTTATAAGTTACACGTCTTATCTGTTATTATTAATCTATGAGAATCGCAAACAAAAAGGCATTATCAGACTACGAAATCAAAGACAAGATCGAATCAGGAATCGAGCTCTTGGGTTTTGAGGTCAAATCAATCCGCAATGGACAAATGTCTCTTGACGGTTCTTACGTCATTGTTAGAGGTAATGAGGCCTTTTTGGTGGGTGCGACAGTATCGCCATATCAGGTATTTAACACTCCCGATGACTACGACCCCTCAAGGAACCGAAAACTTCTCCTAAAGAAAAAAGAAATGGAGATTTTGAAAGATGCGGAAAAGCAAAAAGGATTGACAATAGTGCCTCTTTCGGTGTATAATAAAGGGCGATTCTTTAAGGTTGAGATTGCCGTCGGTCGTGGACGAAAAAAACACGACAAAAGGCAGGTTCTCAAGAAAAGAGAGGCGGATCGAGAAATAGATCGAACCTTGAAAAGATAGAGACGGGGATGTCAGTATCGACAACGGGAAGGCATCATTCGTGCATAGTAGTGTTGTGGGAACACTTTAAACATCACGTTCATAACTGCAAACTCTGTAGTTACAAAAGCAAAATCAGTCGCTTCTCCGTATTTTACGGGATCGGCCTTTGCTCCCGCTTACGCTTTAGCCTAGGCGGCATCGTACTATCTGACGTCCGATAAGATAGCTACGGTGTTATATTTTCGGAATCGGTATGACTGCCCGCTTTGTAGTCATACTTAAAAAATAAAGCTCGGGTTTTATCTGTTTTGTAAGTTTTTTAGGATAATCCCTCAAATACAAAGACTTTCTATACTATGTAGAATCGGGTCATGTCCCCCATTGCACGGAGGTTCAATCCTCCCATCTCCACAAGACGCACGCCACAAAGAAGTACTTCTTTGTGGCGTTTTGCGTCTGTGAGAGATGGGAGGATTTAAAGGCGGAGGTCCGCGAAGCCTGGTCATCTTTTCTTAGAGGTGACCAGTGACCGAGCCCGGGAAGGAGCCACACAGTATTTTGTGTGATTAACTACAAAATACTGATGTGAGCTGCGCCAATCCTCCCCTTTTTCTACGCACGTTACGTGGAGGATTGAAAGGCGGAGCCATGTTTTTTCAGCAGAAAAAACGGCGAGCCGGGTGAGAAGCGAACACATGGAGCTTCGCAAGACCTTTTCTGGATTTTTATGAGCTTGGCGAAATAAAAAGTTGAGGGCTAAAGAAACTTTTCGGGGGCTGAATATGATAAAGTACAGCTCTGTT
>PCWC01000013.1 GCA_002787175.1 Parcubacteria group bacterium CG11_big_fil_rev_8_21_14_0_20_39_22
TTAAAAGCAAAAACCCGCCATTATTGAAAATCTATTTCAGGGGACATCTTAGGATTGGAGAATACTTCATCTGTTCACATAATTTCACAAAGTGACAGATGATTTCAGAGACAACAAATTATTACCGAATACGATAATTTAGTTGTTTTACCTGTGATTGAAATCAAAACACCAAATACGGCTATAAATAAGAACATTTCTGACTTTCCAGACCTTGACTTTTAAGCCAAAATATGCTATTATAGTATTAGATAAACAAAACCCGTCATAGGGTCTTCAAATTGAAGATCTTTGACAAAAAAATAAGGAACAAAGTGGATACTAAACTGATAGTAAAAATACTGATAGTTGTTGTGACAGTCATTCTGATCGCCGTCATATTGCGAAAAGAGTTATGGGGATTGGTCATTAAGTTTTTCCCATTTCTATCACGAAAAGCAGAAGAGACAGAAAAGGAAGAGCAACTCGCTGATGAGAATGTGGATTGGGAAGGAACAAGATTACCAAAAATTCCCAAAGTACCTAAGCTGCTTTCTTTTGAGATACTAAGTTGTCCTCCCTATCCCGAGCAACCTCCAGATCCTAAATATGTCTTGGGTGACACAGGTGATATATCTTTCGGAAATCTTGAAAAAGATATAGAACCCAAAAAGTTGAAGAAACTTGATGAAGCGAGGCAGAGATTCATGGATCGCAGAACTGAGTGGTGGAAAGTCGTAAATGAGTGGGGGAAAAAGCAATTTCATGCTCTTCTCCTATTGTCACTCGGGGCATTTATATTTCTCGTAATGGCAGGATGGCTCGTACCAGTCGAAATCTTTGGTGTAAAAAGCAATCTGGGTATAATATTTGGTTTACTATTTTTTCTTTCTCTAATTTCTCCGCTAAACTGGGAAATTGTAAGATCAGAAGAAATAGGGATGAAATCCATATTTGGAAGAATGCTTTACACGGTAAACTCAGGTCTATCGTTTGTGCCAATCTGGCTCAACACCAGAATCCAAAAAGTGAATCGTGACTATAGATTCATAAAAATGCCGGGATGTCATCAAAAAGAAATCCTTAATGGGGACAAGAAAACCACGGTAGCAGTCCTCGACAACGTAACATTCCTTGGAAAAGGGAACGGAAACGAAGAAGGCTCCACAGACAGAGAAATCTTGTCGCTTCGGGCTGTTGCTGGAATTACGACAGAACCGATTTTCAGGATAAGAGAACGCACATTCGGAGATTTCATAATGTATCTCCGGACACCGGAAGAAGGAGCTGTTCAAATCGGAGCATTCCTTGAGAACATTCTCAAAGGATTTGCATCGAGAATGACAATAGAGGAGTTCCAAAGAAATCTTTCGAAGCTAACATGGCACGTCGAAAAGTTATTGGACTTCCAAGTCTTCATCTATGGTGTTGACACGAAAGTTCCTATACACGGAGTGCTGATTGATGGAGATTTGAAAATCGCAGTCAACAGTGTCCCCGCTGCAATGGGCGCAAGTAAGGTTATAAGAATAAATGCCGATGCCAACCTTGAGAAGCGCAAAAAGGAAGCCGAGGGTGAAGGAACCTTTGAGAGAGAAACTCGTGAAGGTATCGCCGCTGGTATGGAAGAATTGCGTAAGGTCCTTGATCGTCAAGGAGGACACGTTGTTGCAAATGTCGAGATTGGTAGATTGTTGGCACAAAAAACCGAAAATACCTTAGTCATGTCAGGTGGTAAAAATGGCGAAGGTTTGGACACCTTAGCCAATATAGTAATAGGTGCAGGATTTGCTGCGAAAGAGACACTGAAGGGAAAAGACGAATCTGATAAGAAGGAAGGCAAAGAAGCCGACCCAAATAACACAGAAAGGACAGGAAAATCATGAACTTAATAGATTGGTTGGTAACAGCGATAGTGGCTGGATTCTTGGCTTGGTGGGTAATTTCCTGGTTTAAGAAATTTCTCCCCAAGAAGATCCAGGCACATCGAGACCAAGGACAACCCGGGAAAACGCAGATCTTCTTCCAGAATCACTGGAAAAGGATTGTTTATCCAGTACTCGGAGCCATTTGTGCCATAGCATTATGGCACTTCGGGATTGTGCCGGTACTGGGGAAATTCTTTCCTCAAGTATCGGGACTCCTTAACACAACCGGAGCTCTGCTTACGGTTGCAATATTCGGTGTCCTACTCGTCATATCACGGGCAATCAGGGCACTATCACCAATTTTGGTGATAGTCGGTCTCATTTCTTGGTTTGTGTACTACTGTGCTACAAACCAAGAAATCGACGGACCGACGAAGGTGTACGTAAGAATTCCCAAGTGGGAATACGTACAGTACAAACCGGCGGATTCGGTTCAGAATTCGAAAGGTAAAGGGATAAGCTACAGGGTTCGCGCGGAAGTATCGTACGAATCCAAAGCGGTTCCACCGACCTTTACTTTCAAAATTCACACTCGTCCCAGAAATTCCGTCTTCGCATACGCGATAGGGGAAGAAGATGGGAAGTGGGATCAAGAAAAGAAATCCGGGTCTTGGAACTTCGTCGCAGACGAAATTCCAGCTCCAGATAAGCTCTTACAAGCTCCAGTAATCGCTGGAGCGGCTTGGGATTCCGATACAGTCGGATATTTCGAGCTAAGGCAAATCGATTAGTTCTTTGTGCAATATTAGTCTAACTAATATTGCGACCAAAGCGGCACACATTGTGTGCCGCTTTATTTTTGTCTCCAAACCCAGACAAAAGAAAAAACACCTTTCGTACGTCTCGAGAAGGTGTTTTCTTTTTTTGAAACTACAGACTCTTTAGAGTGTTTTCTATAATTTCTTGTATACCGAGTACCGATACCATTATCACAAGTCCGACAATCCCCCATAACATATGCTTAGCTCCGGTTTTCTTACCCTCCTCACTGTCGGCGTGCATTACAAATTCAAACGCACCCCAGACAAAGACGAGCAAAGCTACACCGAAGAGCAAAACTATAAGAGGATTGACTATCACTTCTACTACTCTATTGATTAACATACAGGAAGTTTTTCTCTAACTTAGAATAGATTTTCTCTAGCTCCTTGGAATATATCGTCTTTGCCTGATTGACTAAATGCGAAAGTATTGGCAAGGATTGCAACAAGACCCCAGATTGAGAGCATAAGGAAGATACCGACAATTCCCCATACTATATAGCTTCGAGCTGACTTTCGCTTTTCCTCGTCTGCACCCGCTACAATAAAGCTCAAGATTCCAAAGATAACAACTAGCACAGCAAATCCGACAATGAAAGGAACGATGTCATTTATAAGACCATTTAATCCTTTCATAAGATCGGATATGGTCCCAGCCTCTCTACCTACAACTCCCTCATTTACCTGTGCCAATGCCAAAACCGGAACCATCAACACTGCAAAACTTGCAAATGTCGCTAAAATTTTCTTCATATTGCTTTTTATTAAACTCATAAAAACGACCTTTCTTTTACCTTGGATTAAGAAGTTCATTCTTAATCCAAGATTATCTACATAGGTTAATTATATAGCCATATTCCCACTTATCAAGCCCCTGGTGGGGATAGTTACTTATTTACAATTCTGTAACACGATCCTCCTTCGCAAAAGCTTCGGCGGGACACAGTGCGAATCATACAAATCCGCGACGGCGGACTAATCCTAAAAATACCGATTCTGTGTTCTTGCTTTATTATTTGAAATTTTATTAGGTGAATTAGAAATTAGATGAATTAGGTGAATTTTCTCCCTTTCTTTTCTCATGTTACATGACTTTAGCTATGTACCCGAAACCGGAGTCTGTACCTTCGGAATATCTCCACTTTTTATATCTGCACCGGAGAAGGTAAAAGTATTTACAAGTATCGCAAGAATTCCCCAGATGGAAATCATTATAAAAACTGCAATTACCGACCATGTTACATATTTGCGAGCTTCGGTGCGTTTTTCTTCATTCGCAGCTTGAGCGATATATACAAAAATATTGAATATTATTATAAATACCGCAAGTCCTACCAAAAAAGGAAAGAGGATATTTAGCAAATCGTTTATACCGTCTATAAGACATTCGATATCGTCGTAGCCTTCTTTGCAAGCACCGTTAGCACTTTTAGGAGCTAAAATAACAGGAAGTATAAATAGATATGACAGATACTTAAATATTTTTTTTGTTTTCATTTTAATTATTGTAAATTATACCGCACGAGAAAAACAAATTCTCCTTGATTAATTGTTTTCCGAATCAAAATTACCTGAATCATCTTCAAAAGGAAAATAATCCGGATCTCCCCCATGTTCGCTCTGGGTATTGCCAGTGTAAAAAGTCTTTGGAAAAAAAGTATTATGAACAATCGCAACTATTCCCCAAACTGAAATCATTACAAATATAGCAAGGAGTCCGTATAAAATTATGTCTTTTGATTTCTTGAGCTGATCTTCACTACCCCGCGATCCGACAAAACGAAAAACTCCGACAGCCGCCACAAATACGGCAAGCCCTATTATAAACGGAATCAATATGTTTATAATTCCGATTATATTATTTACAAAACCACCAAAAGTCTCAGACTTAAAGGTTATACCATCTTGAGCCAAGACGGTAAAAGTCGGTATAAGAGATAGCGTGATTGATGTGAAAAACAGGCGAAGCATATTCTATTTACTTAGTCTTAAGTTCATCTACAGTGCTTTCAACAAGTTCGGATATCGCCACAGCACCGAGAAGTACTGCCGCACCGATAACCGTCCACAAAATAGCGGTTTTTGCTCGCTTTAGCTTCTCTTCATTTCCTTGAGCAGTCACAAATAGGAAACCGGAAAATATCAAGAAAAATGTAACAATGACAGAGCCAATCGGTACAACAACATCACTTAGAATCTTCCTTATAAAACCTTCAAAAGTATCCGTGCCTTCACCTAAGGGGTTTGGGATAGCTCCGGAATTTGTAGGTTGTGCAGAAACTAAAACAGGGACAACCAAAAACACCACGAAGGCACAGATGTGAGGCAGATATTTTTTTAGCTTTTCTCTTCTTATAAATTTCATAATCACAGATCTCCTATCTCATCTATATTTTTAAATGAATCGTCATCAATGAGAGCTGTTTGTATAAAGTATACAATAAGCCAAGCCGATAGTATAAGAACAAGTCCGATAAAGACTTTGCCAAATATTTTGTGTGCCTTTTCGATTTGACCGGGGCTTCCCGCCGCCGTGACATACAAGAATCCCGCCCAAGCAAATATTAGAGCAGCGAGTGCAACCGCCAAAATTATAAGAAGGTCGGTGATATTCTTTATTCCAATAATAAGATGATTGAAATTACACTCTTCGATACAGTCGCCTGTATTTTTTACTGAACCGTCGCCATTTAAATCAAAACCGCAAGGGACCAGGGAGTCCTCAGGCGGTTCGCTACACTGTCCGGCAACATCTGAATCTGTCGGTAGAGCACGCAATTCTAAAGGAGAGACAAAAAAACTGAAAACTACAACAGCAAAAAGTGTAAAGATAAAGCTTTTTGAAACTGTGTCCCGAAAACAATCGTTTTTAATTATTTTTTGCATATTTATCGCCTGGCGGCATTAGTTATCTCCTGTGCTACTCTCGATAGTGCGCCCGAAAGGTTCGAGCTTCCACTTGAAACCGCATTTACCATAGTGGCAAAATAACTTTCAGTTTTCTTTGGATCTGGGTCCATCCATCCTCCAGACTGAAGTGCTGCCTCGGCAAAAACAGCGGCGGCGGCATTGTCAGCTTGAATTCCAAGCAAACCTCTATGTGGTGCAGGTACTGATGTCCTCTCTGAAAGTCTTAACAATGAATCTTTCGATGTTATACGACTTATAGTAGCAAAAGCACCTTCGAGATTTCGAGAAGAACGAAGAAGTGATACTCCGTACAAAGTACCAAAAGTTTTTCTTATGCGTGAATCCCGTAATTGTGGGAAAGGAGCGACCGAAAAATTTAAGTTTGGATTCTTGGTACGAATATCTGAAAGCTCGCTGGCAAATCCAAAATACACAGCCAAGTCACCCGATATAAAATAGTTCTTAGACAGAGGCAGAGATCTGTTCCATGAGTATATCGATTTTGAAGGATTGGCAAACTCACTATAGAAGCCGAGTACGCTCTCCGACGCACCCGAATTGCTTAAGGTGCTTACAAAATTACCGTTTCCAGCAATCATCGCTATACTGCTACCTCCCTGCAGAAACATTGCGGATAGTATCTCTTTTGCATTGGTAATATTTTGATATTCTCCTATAGCCACGGTACTTTGAGTAATATTACCGGCATCATCGCGAATTGTAAGTTTACGCGTCAATAGAAGAAACTCGTCCCAAAATTTGGGAGCCTCGGCAATTCCGGCAGTCTGGAATATGTCTCGATTCCAGTACATAACAAGGGGGTCTATACTTATAGGTAGTGCAAGTATACCGTCATTTCTTAAAAACAACTCTCCTTCCTCAACAAAAGATTCGGTAAAATTACGCGCAGAATAAGACTCATAAGGGATAGGGACTATTTTGTCGGATAAACGCCAAAGGTATTTATGTGGATACAAAAGTACATCAGGTCCAGTTCCCGAAGCCAATTTTTCAACCACTTCCTGCAAGAATTGGTCTTCTGGTATATATCTATATATTATCGATATCGAATCATCTCCTTTTGATATTTCACCGACAAAAGAACCGAAAACTTGCTCGCTTAGAGTACCCCAAATCAAAACAGGGTCTCCTGTCCCGACACTGTCTCCCGATCTAAAAGTCGAAAAAGCTATAACTCCTCCAATTATAAATGCTACGAATAATCCTAAAACTATATATTGAAAAGTCTTTCTTTCTTCCATAAATTTATTTGTTTCTTTAAAACTAAAGGTGGTTATAATTTATATTCATATCCTAAAAGGTTTATATTACTAAAGCTTTTTGGATCTGAAAACCAGACCGTAATGATGATCACCCGCAGACACTTCCCTTTCAAGGAAAAAATTGTTTTCCTCAAAAAGAACTCTCGCCTGTGAAGACGAGAAGACACTACCACTATGAGGACCAAGTCCTCCAAATGAATCTGTCCAATCTATCACCAAAAGTTTACCGCCGGTTTTTAAAATTCTTTTGACTTCAAGTGCGAATGTTTTTTTATCTTCTACTTGGAAAAGGACATTGGCGACGATTACTGCATCAGCGGAAAAATCTCTAAGTTTTGTACCGCCAATCTTTTCTAAATCGCCCCAAATTACTTCTATATTGCTTATATGTTCATTTGCCAAATTGTTCTTGAGCTTTGAAAGTAGATCTTTCTGAACATCCACGGCATAAACCACACCATCTGGTCTTACAGCTTTTGCCGCTGGTATCGAATATGAGCCAGCACCGCATCCAAGATCGGCAACATTCATTCCCGATTCCAACTCAAAAAGTCTTATTGCCTCCGATGGATCATTGAACATAGATATATGATAAACCGACAACCGACAACATACAACTAATAACACTGATCACAAATTATGTAACGTGTAACTTATAACATGTAACACGAGAAGAGAGGGGGAGAAAATTCACCTAATTCATCTAATTCCCAATTCACCTAATAAAATTTCAAATAATAAAGCAAGAAAACAGAACCCGCACTTTGAGGATTAGTAGATATTAGCAAATTGGCATTTCATTTGTAGATTGGATTAAGTCCCTCGTTACACGTTACATGTTACACGATTTATATTACAAGCATGTAAGGGAAGCGATGAAATCCCCTTCTCTCATTTTCATAAGACGAACCCCTTGAGTTTGTCTTCCGAGCTCAGGAACATCAGTCATTGAAAGCCGAATAACCTGACTTTTCTTTGAAATCGCTATTATTTCTTCACTATCTTTTGATATAACAACTTTAGAACCTATAAGTTTTCCTGTCTTTGGAGTTACCTTTACGGTCTTTATACCCGATCCACCCCGATTTTGGACCTTATAGTCAGAGAGATCACTTCTTTTACCATAGCCATTTTCCGTGATTACAAGCAAAGAACCTTCTTTATTGTCTTTCTTGACTATATCAGCCCCGACAACAAAATCATCTTTTCCAAGTTTTATAAGTCGTACTCCTGCGGCACTTCGCCCCATTTCTCTGACATCTGATTCTTTAAATCGAATTGACTGACCTGCACTCGTTACCAAAAACGCTTCGTCTCCCTTTTCAACAAAAGATGCTGATATAAGCTCGTCACCCTGAGACAATTTGATAGAAATAAGCCCAGATCTTCGGACATCGTGGAAGCTCTTGGCAGCGACTTTCTTACCATTACCCTCTTTGGTAACCATAAGCAGAGAAAGGTTATCAACCTCACGAATAGTCTTCGGCATCGGTAAAACCGAAGTGACTTTCTCGTCACTCTCAAGCGACAAGAAATTCATAATCGATTTTCCCTTTGTCGCACGTTTACCTTCCGGTATTTCATACATTTTTATTTGATATACCTTACCTTTGTCAGTAAAGAATAGAAGGTCGTTGTGAGTGGTAGCAAATGTAAAATTAGTTACAAAATCCTCATCTTTAGTATCGAGATCGACAACACCGACTCCACCACGTCTTTGTTTCCTATACTCTTCCGGATCGGTACGTTTTATGTATCCACCTTTTGTAAGCACCAAAACACTTTCCCCATCAGGTATGAGGTCTTCTTCCGAAAATGCTTTCGTGTCTTGTTTTACAACTTTGGTTCTACGATCATCGCCATATTTCTCCAGAGTTTCGTTTAGCTCACCCTTCACAACATCAAGAATCCTCTTTTCACTGCTTAAAATTTTCTTGAGTTTCTCAATAAGAGCCTGCATCTCCCTAAGTTCATCTTCTATTTTCTTCCTTTCAAGACCCGCCAATTTCTGCAAGCGCATTTCGAGAATCGCAGTTGCCTGTTTGTCAGAGAATTTAAATTCCTTTTTAAGATTTGCATGAGCAGTCGGAGTATCCTTCGATGCTTTAATCAACTTTATGATCTTGTCGATATGATCGAGAGCTTTTTTAAGCCCCAATAGTATATGTTCTCTGGCTTCCGCCTTACGCAATTCAAACTCAGTTCGCCTTCGAACCACATTAACCCGGTGTTTAATAAACTCTTCCAGAATAGTCTTAAGGGAAAGAGTTTGTGGCACACCATCAACTAAACCGACAATATTGAAATGAAAAGTCTCTTCAAGCTGGGTGTGCTTGTAAAGCATATTTAGTATCTTCTCCGGGTAACTTCCCTGTTTGAGCTCTATAACAACCCTTATATCTCTGGTTGACTCGTCGCGGAGGGCTTTAATACCCTCGATTTTTTTATCACGGTGCAATTCAGCAATTCTCATTATAAGCTCGGCTTTGTTTACCCTGTAAGGAATCGAACTTATGATTATCTGGAACTGACCGCTTTTAGTTTCGATTATTTCCGCTTCTCCTCTTGTTACGACTCCACCTTTGCCGTTTGCATAAGCGTGGTGAATATCCTTTGCGCCGTAAATTATTCCACCAAGTGGAAAATCGGGACCTTTGATATGCTGGAGCAAATCCTCGGTCGTAGCGTTATCATTTTCTATAAGGTGTACCGTGGCGTTTACCACTTCGCGTAAATTGTGTGGAGGAATATTGGTAGCCATACCGACCGCAATACCCAAAGTACCGTTTAAAAGAAGGTTCGGAACGACTGCCGGCAAAACTTCTGGTTCTTTTCTGGTTCCTTCGTAGTTTGACCTCCAATTAACAGTATCTTTTTCGATATCACGCAAGATTTCTCCTGAAATACGTGACATTTTTGCCTCAGTATAACGTTCTGCTGCTGGTGAATCACCGTCAACAGAACCCCAGTTTCCCTGCCCAATTATAAGAGGGTACCTGTATGTAAAAGTTTGAGCCATTTTCGCCATTGCATCATAAATCGCGGTGTTACCGTGAGGATGATACTTACCCATAGTATCTCCAGTAATAGCTGCTGACTTTCTGGTCTTTGCACCGGCATGAAGCCCCATTTCATGCATCGTATAGAGTATCCTCCTTTGTACAGGCTTTAGTCCATCTCGGACATCAGGAAGCGCTCGAGACGTGATAACAGACATAGCGTAATCGAGATACGCAGTCTTCATTTCATCGGTTATACCTTGAGGTATTATGCCTGTATGAATCGGTTTTTCTTCTTTATTGTCTTGTTTTTTATCCATATAAGTAGCTGGATTTGATCAGTTTGACCTCGCTGAGATTTTAAACAGTTTCTTAGAGCCCATCAAATAACCCATCGCAACCTGAAGCACTTCAAAATTCGAGAGAAAAACGGTGAAGACGATGGGAGTGTACCGAGGTACTCTGACGGAGGATGAGCCGTTTTTTGCCGAATTTTGAAGTGCGACGGTGCGAAACAAAACTTGTTTTTCTTGTTGTATCATTTTGTGGTGGGCTATTTGATGGGATCTTAGTTAACACAATCAAGTATACTACAAATCCATATTCCTTACCATAATTTGTAATGCTTTTAATTGCCCTCTTGATTATCTATCTCTATTGTACCAAATCCACTTACACCTTCCTTTATATTGGCAATCGTATCTCTTATCGAGCTCGATAGCAGACCGAAAGCACTTTTTACCTCTGAAATCGAACGTTCTTCTTTCAAATCTTTATCGGACTTTTCGTAGATTATGTCCCCTATCCTTAAACCCAAGGTTGCAAACCAAACAACGGCAATTATGGCAGTAGTCGAAATTGCCACCACCGCTACGAATTTCCTACGATCATTTTCAGGTTTACTTCTTAATTTTTCTATAAAATAAAGCATACAAAGCTATCCAAATTGGAGTAATTTGCAACAGACTTAAAAACTATCACCTATCGTGGTGAAATAAGATTAAGACTGAGGAGAAAGTACGACAATATCTCCATCTTTACCTTCAATATCTTTTCGCTTGAGTGTCAGTTTATCAACCGGTTTTACCGATTCGGCTCCACCCTCCTTTAAGAAAGTCTTTAGCGACTCTTTGCCACCTTCCCTATCGTACATCGGGATAATAATTTTGGGACCGAGCTTTACCGCCATCTTGTAAGCATCTTTGGGACCGAGAACTTCACTTTCACCAACCGGAACAAATAATATGTCTATATCACCATCCGTTACAGTTTCAATCGTTTTTGATTCAAGCTCAGTACTCGAAAGAGCTCCTAAAAATACAATGTTCATCCCTTCAAGAGTTACATTATATATAGTATTTATTTTTTCTTCGCCTTCACTCCCAAACTTTGTTACTGAAGGTACCCCGGTTATAAAAATCTCCTTTATTTCATACTCTCCTGGACCGGTTATTACAAAAGGTTCTTTTCCTGAAGATACCACCTGGTCAGTTCCATTTGTGCGTGGATCATTTACTGAGACAAGAGCTATGTCAGCACCAAAACGACTGCTTTTTTCTTTTGCATCTTTTGAAATCGGATCAAAAGCAATAACAGTATCACCAAAAGATACTTTGAAACATTGGACTCCGTGGTAAGTAATTATCATAATTTAGAAGTATATCAAATAATGTCTGAAATTAGAAATAGCATCAGAATAGCTGTTAGCTTTTAGGTGTTAGGTTTCAGGAAAGAAAAAACAGTACGAAATACAAATGTGGTACTAAAATACGAATAGGTAAATCTTAAAAATCTAATCTAAAACCTCAAATTCAAAACTGAAGCAACTTTGGAATTTTGTTAGATGAATTAGGTGAATTAGAAATTAGATGAATTATCTCCCTCTTTCTAACAGCTAAAACCTAAAAGCTAAAAGCTATTTTGTGTTGGACTTTTCCAGCTTTTTAAGTATAATTCTTAAAACCTGTCCATAAGCTTTGCTTACGGATGCCTCTATAAGATAAAAGCAGGCATAACAAGGTATTTATAAACGACGTAGGGCGAGAGAAGTGGGAGAAATTCTGATTTCTCACATTTCCGAGCCGAGGAGTTTATATAAGACGGAAGTGATTTTATAAACCAATTCACAGGAGTAAACTTGTTTTCGGGAACAAATGTAAGATACCAGGAAAATAAGCCCCTGTGATTAAATTAAGATGGATACAAATCAAAAAGACGATGAAGTAGTAGTGGTAGAGGAAAAGGACTCTCAGAAGGAAGAAATGGCCTCTAAGAGCCCTCAGATGCTCAAGGTTATGGCGGACACTCCTAATCCGCCAGTAGAGGGAGATTTAGTCGAAGGAAAAGTTATAGCGGTAGAAAAGGCAAGAGTTTATGTGGACTTGCCTCCTTTTGGTACTGGTATAATTTTCGGCAAAGAATACATAAATGCCCGAGATGTTATAAAGAAAATAAATATCGGAGATAGTATTGATGCAAAAGTTGTCGATACCGAAAACGATGAAGGTTACATCGAACTTTCGCTCCGTGAAGCGCGACAGGCCATAATTTGGAGTGAGGCTGAAATTGCGATAGCTGAAAAGAAAATTATCGAACTTACGGTCAAAGAAGCCAACAAAGGAGGACTTATATTGCAATGGCAAGGTATTGGAGGATTTTTACCAGCTTCACAGCTTAAAGCCGATCATTACCCTCGGGTTACAGACGGTGACAAAGACAAAATTCTTGAAGAGCTCAAGAAACTTGTGGGAGAAAAACTTTCGGTTTCTATAATCGGAGCATCACCAAAAGAAGGCAAGCTCATATTCTCTGAAAAGAGCCCCGAACAGAAGGATAAAGATAAGATTATCGGTAAGTATACAGTCGGAGACGAACTTGAAGGTGAAGTTACTGGTGCTGTTGATTTCGGTATATTTGTAAAATTGGAAGATGGTCTTGAAGGACTAGTCCACATTTCGGAAATCGATTGGGCACTGGTTGAAGATCCAAAAACCCTATACACCTCTGGAGATAAGGTCAAGGTCAAGATTATCGAAATAAAGGATGGCAAGATATCGCTTTCAATCAAAGCGCTTGAGCCAAACCCTTGGGTTGAGGCAGCCAAGAAGTACAAGAAAGACGATACTGTGAAAGGCGTTATTATAAAGTTCAACAAGCACGGAGCACTTGCTTCAATTGAAGAAGGAGTTGCTGGTCTTGTACACGTAAGTGAGTTTGGTTCTGAGGAGAAACTTCGTCAAGCTCTGGAACTCGGCAAAACCTACTCGTTTAAAATAACTCTATTTGATCCCAAGGATCAAAAGATGACATTGTCATTTGCCTCAAAAGAAGAATAATATAGCGATCAAACCAGATCAGACAATCAAATTAAAAGCCGCTTCCCTACGGGAAGCGGCTTTTAATTTGACCTGTCAATGACAAATCATTGCATTGACATCCCCTTGTCCTTACCAAAAACTATTATATTTTCAATAGTGTAAGAGACTTTCTTTAAAATCGTCTTTAATACCTCTGACTCCGATGGCTTAAACTTCTTCACTATAAAATCATCGGCAATTGAGCTTGCGTTGGGCTTTTTTACGACACCAGATTTTGTAGTCGGACTGATGCCGATTCGGATTCGGACAAAATTTTTCGTGCCGATTGATTTTATTATCGATTCAATACCTTTGTGCCCTCCTGAATTCTTGCCGAAAGATACTTTGAAATTACCGATACCGATATCCAAGTCGTCATGAATTATCATAAGCTTCTTAGCCTTCGCTTCACCTTTTACAAACTCGGCGACTGACACCCCCGACCTGTTCATAAAGGTTTCCGGCTTAATAAGAGTGATTTCTATGTCCTTCTTTTTGTTTTTATCCTCAATCGAACCCCTTGCAATCAAAGCTTTCCCCTTTTTATCTCCTTTCCAGTCACTATCTTTGACCCCAATACGTTTCGCAAAGTATTCAACGACCATAAAACCCGCATTATGACGAGTCTCTTCATATTCATCTCCAGGATTTCCAAGTCCTACTATGTAATACATCTTACAATTATAAACCAAAAGTCCTTCTTAATGAAATTATCGACATACATCCGCCAACCGACACTCTTATTTACCAACAAAAAATATACAAAAGACAAGTATGTCATTTTTTTGTAAAAAATTTTAAAGAAAAAATTTAAATTTTATTTTTTAAAAAAATAAACCTCGGTAATTTCTAAAATCATCAACACAAATTGTAAAAACGCTTGTGTCAAACGTATGTCTCTATTACAATTAAAAAAAGAAAGTTATGGAAAGTGAAAACAACGAAACAAAAATTTCCAAAGTGCCGAAACAATTACCAGAAGAGGAGGGAGGCACTTTTAAAGAACTATTCAAGTTCGCTCTTATTGTAATAGTCATAGTCGTACCCATAAGACTTTTCGTCGCCCAACCTTTTATAGTAAGTGGACAATCAATGGAGCCTAATTTTAAAGACAAAGAATATCTGATAGTGGATGAATTGAGCTATAGATTTTCCAATCCAACTCGAGGCGACGTAATAATATTTAAATTTCCAAGCCAACCTAAAAAATACCTAATAAAACGCATTATAGGTCTTCCAGGAGAAACAGTATCGATAGAAAATTCATCTGTTATCGTAACGAACGCTGAAAATCCCGGCGGTTTTGTCATTGAAGAGCCATACATTGAAAATAAAACCGACAGCGAAAATTTTACCTTAACATTAAGTGACGATGAGTACTTCGTCTTGGGAGATAACAGGCCGGTAAGTTCCGATTCAAGAGTCTGGGGTGCCTTGTCGGAAGATATGATAGTCGGTCGTCCCTTTCTTAGACTTTACCCTTTTTCATTAATTTCAATTTTCCCGGGAATTGATCAGGTGGTTTATAATAACTAATTTTAAAAATACTTATGACTACCCTAACAAAACGAAGATTTTCAACCTCACAACAGGACCTTAAGATACCTGGACATCCAATAGCTTTCCATTACGGTTTTGAACCGATTCCCTCTCCCGTCGTGCGCAGACAAGACATATCTTTGGTGAGGGAAATCAATAACGATAGTTATAAGAGATCAAACAAAGTATTTTTTAACCCCGAAGAAAAAGTAGCGCTGCTTAGAGAAGTCAGGGATATTTATGGATCAGACGACGATGCTCCTCTTTTCCTCTATCATGAAAAAGATATAGAAACGCCTAGTTTCGAGACTTCCATCAATCAAAAATCATCATCAAGACCTTCAAAAAGTATAAGACTCGACATTATTGGGACTGAAAAGAGTGTTGCTGAAGCTATCTTGCTTCAAACTGCCCTTCATATACTAAGCGACGAGGGTCACAAAGATGTTACTGTTTATATAAACAGTCTCGGTGACAAAGAATCATTAAACCGATTCTCAAAAGAGCTTACTGGTTATTACAAGTCACAGATGAATGAACTACCGGCAACCTGCAGAAACGCACTAAAAGATGATATCTTCTCCCTCTTGTCGTGTGTACAACATGATAAATGTTCAATACTCAAGGAAGATGCTCCTAAATCAATAGCTTTTTTGACAGAATCAAGTCGAAAGCATTTCAAAGAAGTGCTTGAGCATCTGGAAACATTTAATGTCCCCTACAAAATACACAACTATCTTGTCGGCAATAAATCATTTTCAAGTCGGACACTGTTTGAAATAAAAAGAGTGAGCGATAATTTGTATGAGACGCCCCTCGCTTGTGGAATGCGTTACGACTATATCAGCAAGAAAATGGGGTTCAAGAAAGATATGCCTTCCGCTGGTATTGAAATTATTTTACCAAAAAAGACTTCGATAAAAACACTTGCAAGACCGAAGCGTCCGAAAGTCGGCTTTGTACACCTCGGATTCGAAGCTCGACTCAAAAGCCTTTCTGTACTGCAAATGCTTCACGAAGCAAAAATACCGGTTGCACACGAACTTACTTCAGACAGAATCGGTCCTCAATTACTTAAAGTCGAACGTTTATCCTTGCCTTTTATGCTTATAATGGGGCAAAAAGAAGCTATGGAAAAAACCATAATTGTAAGGAACTCCATTACCCGAGAACAAGAAACTTTACCGATCGACGATATAAGACGATACCTTGAGACGGTGCTTTGAAGAATAGCTGTTAGGAGGAATCATGTAACGTGTAACTTGTAGCATGTAACAGAAGGCACAGGATGTGAAGAGTGGATCAGAATAGTTTGTAAAGTAGAAAGTTAAGAGAAGGATAATAGCTTTTAGCTGCAAGGTGTTAGCTTTTAGGATTTGAGAAAAGGTAATTTTTAATTTTCAAACGAAAGCATCCAGACATCCTTTTCTCTTAAAGTCACCTATTCGAGTTTCATTATTTAAAAATTGTAAATTGAAACATTATTTACAAAAATTCAAAAATTACAAAATTTAAAAATTGCCCTCTCCTAAAGAGGTTGCCCCAACCCTTTTTTCGTGTTACATGTTATACGTTACATGCTTCATGCTTTACCCTAAAAGCTATTTTCGGTTGCATACTTAAATACCCTATGTTATAGTTCTACCCACTATGGCAACAAACGTAGAAGTCTCAAAAAACAGCAACGAAAACAATACCGGCATAATTCGTCGTTTTACTAGGCGAGTCCAAGGATCTGGTATTCTTCCACGTGTCCGAAGTATCCGATACGCTGGCAGAAATTTGTCAAAGTACACTCGAAAGAGACAAGCTCTTAAGTCGATTCGACGTAAAGAAGAAGTCGAAAAACTAATAAAGCTTGGGAAAATGGTTGAAAAGCAAGGACGACGTCGCCGATAATCTTGAGAAATCCAACCACTAATATCTATAACTATATGAGTTCAACATTTTCGGTAACTCATAACACAAAAGGCAGTCCTTCACTTATAAAAGGACTGCATTTTGTTGATATAAAAAATGAGGTTTTAGGCAAGGATTACAAGCTTTCACTTGTTTTTGTCGGAACAAAGCGAATGAGCACAATCAATCGTACTTACAGGAAAAAAGATTCTGCTACAGACATTTTAAGTTTTCCGCTGGAAGTTGATTCGGGAGAAATTTTTATTTGCCCTCAGTATGCGGCAAAAAAATCAAAGGAGTTTGAGCGACCGCTTAAGAATTTCTTAACTTTCTTGTTTATACACGGACTTTTTCATTTGAAAGGTTTGACTCATGGTAGTACAATGGAAAGGAAAGAACGTGAAATTAGGGGTAAGTTTGGTATATAGATTCCTTTCCGTTTCTTCGCGATACACCGCATGATATTTTTTCGGTTTCTAATCTAATAATTCAAACTTTAAAATGACCAGATCCTTATCTGTAGGTATCGATATTGGCACGTACCATGTAAAAGTGGTTGTCGCGCAAAATCAAAGAGAAATCGACAAAGGTTTGCCTCGAATTGTGGCTACTGGATTTGCCGAATCAAAAGGTCTGCGTCACGGCTACGTCTTAAACCATACCGATGTAACCCAAAGTGTAGAGCTTGCAGTAAGACAAGCTGAAAAATCAGCCGGCATAAAGATACGAAAAGCTCATGTTTCTGTTGGAGGAATAAGTTTATCGGGTTCAGTTTCGACAGGATCAGTGGTTATAACCAGAGCAGATGGAAATATAACTGACCGAGAAATCGATGAGGTTAGCGAAGCAAGTCGCGGATCATTACCTCAAAGCGCTTCACAAAATCGCAAGATAATACATACCATACCGATTCAATACAAGATTGATGGAAAGGTTGCACTCGGAAATCCTATAGGTATGAAAGGTTCGAAACTCGAGGCAAAAAGTTTGTCCATAAGTGTCTTGGAGCATCATGCTGATGAAATAATTTCTGCAGTGGAAAATGCCGGAATAATTGTTGAAGAACTTGTGGCGTCTCCGATTGCCGCGAGCATTGTAACACTTACAAAAACCCAGAAAATCGCTGGATGTCTGCTTGCAAACATCGGCTCAGAAACGGTTTCAATCGTAGTTTACGAAAACGGAATCCCTGTCTCACTTGAGGTTTTCCCTATTGGCTCAAACGATATCACCAATGACATCGCCCTCGGACTTAAAATACCTCTTGAGGAAGCCGAAGAAGTTAAGAGAGGCAGTCTTATAGGTGCATCTTATCCAAAGAAGAAACTCGATGAGATAGTTACTGCACGTTTGTCAGATATCTTCGAGCTTATTGAAGCTCATTTGAAAAAAATAAACCGCAATGAGCTTCTACCAGCAGGAATAGTTCTAACTGGTGGCGGTGCCAGTATCGAGACAATAGCAGAATTTGCAAAGACCACACTTAAACTACCCTCTCGTATTGCCCCCATATCGCTCGGTGATAAAAACAAAGCCCCCATAAGAGACGCTTCTTGGTCTGTAGCTTACGGCCTTTCAATAATCGCTCTGACTGCGGATGATGAGAGTGAAACTCTATTCCCTGCTGTATCAAAGACATTTGGTAAGATCATCTCTTGGATCAAACAATTCCTACCTTAGTAAGGCTTGAATGGCGTGTTAAAAGCTATATTTAGTCAAGTATTTTGTTTTTAAAGGCTTTCTGTTATCATAGTCCTATAAACTTAATATAAAAGACTGTTTATAAGACAGTTTACAAGCCCTAAATTCTTATTTAATATGCCTCAAGTAAAACCAGAAGTAGAAGCGTTCGCTCGAATAAAGGTCCTCGGAGTTGGTGGTTCGGGTAAAAATGCCATAAATCATATGATCAATTCCAAGGTCCAAGGAGTTGAATTTATAGCTATAAATACTGATGCTCAGGACCTTCACAATTCTCTTGCCAAAAAGAAAATCCATATTGGAAAAAACGTAACCAGAGGTCTCGGCACAGGTATGAATCCAGAGATGGGTAAAAGAGCGGTAGATGAGACGAAAGAGGAAGTGCAAGAAGCTGTAAAAGGGGCTGATATGGTATTTATCGCCGGAGGTTGTGGTGGAGGAACTTTTTCTGGTGCCGCTCCGATTGTTGCAAGGACAGCAAAGGAGCTCGGAGCTCTTACTGTTGCAGTAACCACAAAGCCCTTCTTTTTCGAGGGTCAGCAAAGATCACGTATTGCCGAACAAGCTCTTGATGAACTTAGGAAATCTGTTGATGCGATTATTGTTATTCCAAACGACCGACTACTTGCTACCATCGACAAAGGAACCACAGCAAAAGACGCTTTTGGGATGTGTGACGATATTTTAAAACAAGCGGTTGAGGGTATTTCAAACCTTATTACCGTTCCAGGTATTATCAACATTGACTTCGCCGACATCAGAGCTGTTATGGAAAATGCAGGAAGTGCTCTTATGGGTATCGGTAGTTCATCAGGTGAAAAGAGAGCTGAAGAGGCTGCTCAAGCTGCAATCAACTCTCCCCTACTCGATCTATCAGTTGCTGGCGCCAAAGGCGTGCTATTCTCGATTGCGGGTGGTGATGACCTTACAATGTTTGAAATACAAGATGCCGCAAAGATCATAACTGAGTCAATTGATCCAAATGCCAAAGTAATATTCGGTACAATAAGAGATGACAAGCTAAAAAAGGACGAAATTAAAATTACCGTTATCGCCTCTGGTTTCCCGGAAGGAATGCCTAAGAAAACATTGTTCCAAGAAGAAAGCGAGACAGCGAACAGTCGAGGAGATATTCATAAAACAGTTCCAATAATCGGCAAAGATATCCCAAAAGAAGAGAAGAAGTCGACAGAAGACGATGATGATGATTGGGGTGCAGTACCAGCATTTCTTCGGAGATCTAAGAAGTAAGACAGATTCAAGATTTATGATTTAAGATTCATAAGTCAAGAATTAAATGACAAAATAAAAGATTTACAATACATTAGTAATAAAGAATTCGAAGACGCTATCATTAAATCAGAAACAACGCATAAACTGTTACAAGGACTAATAAAGAAATTGAAAGAATTCTTGAATCCTGAATCTTAAATCATGAATCAAACAAATGACTTAACAATTATCGGAGGAGGTCCAGCGGGAGTTGCCGCAGCGGTTTACGCCTCAAGAAAGCGACTAAAAACTATATTTATCGCAAAAGAATGGGGTGGCCAAAGCATAGTATCGGACGGAATTGAAAACTGGATAGGTACAGTTAAAATACCAGGAAGTGATCTCGCTAAGCAATTTGAATCTCATGTAAGAGCGTATGCCGGTGATATAGTTTCAATAAAAGTGCCTGAGGAAGTTGTCGAGATAAAAAAGGATGGCGATAATTTTACAGTAAAGACCGACAAAGACACCTACACATCAAAAACAATCCTGATCGCAACAGGGTCTCATAGGCGTAAGCTTCAAGTCCCTGGAGCAGAACGTCTCGAGCACAGAGGCATCACATACTGTGCCTCTTGTGATGGACCTCTTTTTTCTGATATGGATGTTGCGGTTATCGGCGGAGGCAATGCCGGTTTTGAAAGTGCGGCACAATTGCTTGCCTATACAAAAAGTGTAACCTTACTCAACCGACGCGACCAATTTAAAGCTGATCCAATAACAGTAAAAAAGGTTCTGCAAGACCCTAAAATGCGAGCTATCACAAATGCTGAGCTTTTAGAAATAAAAGGAGATAAATTTGTTGAAGGTCTTACATACAAAGACGTCGAGTCTGGTGAGATAAAAGAGCTGACGGTCAAGGGTATTTTTGCCGAAATCGGCTCTATTCCTACAAGCGGGTTCGTCGAGGACTTGGTTGAACTTGATGAGTACAAGCGAATCAAAATAGATCCTTGGACCCAAAAAACAAACTTGGAAGGTCTTTGGGCGGCAGGTGATTGTACAAATATAAGATATCATCAAAACAATATTGCGGCAGGTGATGCAGTAAGAGCGCTTGAGGATATCTATGTTTATCTAAAGGCGAGGTAGATTTACAACAAAAACAAACGGCTCAACGCGTTGAGCCGTTTGTTTTTTACTTATCACCATCCTCGCTCGAAGACTCGCTGTGCGCGCTGAGGAATTCGAATCCCCGGCCTTCTCAACGTCAATGAGACGCTCTAACCAACTGAGCTAAGCGCGCGCATATATCTACGTCGCCAATGATACCACAAATTAAAATTTCTCGACAATGTTAGTCTTGTCCAATCCCCAATGTCCCCTGAAATGACATATCGGTTTAACGCAAATGTCCCCCAAACGGGGAACATTGCAAAATTGCCGT
>PCWC01000106.1 GCA_002787175.1 Parcubacteria group bacterium CG11_big_fil_rev_8_21_14_0_20_39_22
TAGCGTCTGTCTTCATACCCTGTGGCGTAAGCCCAGGGTTCTTGATTTTCCAAAACAAAGCACTCTCGGCATTTTATTAGGTGAATTCTTCCCCTTCTTTTCTTCCTAACAACTAAAACCTAAAAGCTATCCCTACACTCCGAGCAACACCGGTATAACAATCGGTCGCTTTGCGGTTTTTTGGAAAAGAAATCTTGCTACATTATCGGTTACAACACCTTTTACGAATTCGAAGTTTATAGGATTCATCTCTGCTGTGGTATCTTCAATTGTTTTCTTTATGACAAGACGTGTTTGTTGTAGAAGATCCTGAGACTCTCTTAAGTAGACAAAACCTCGAGAAATTATATCCGGAGATTTGCGCAACTTTCCGTTTCCTGTATTTATACTTGCGATTATAACAAACATCCCGTCTTGAGAGAGCATCTGTCTATCTCGGAGGACGACTTCTTGAATATCTCCAATAGCAAAACCGTCAACCATTACGAGTCCTGATGGGGCACTTTCACTGAGTTTTACTATCTTTGTTCCTTTTTCTCGTATCTCGACGATGTCGCCATTGTCGCAAACCATTTCATTTCCTGGTGTAAGTCCTGTCGCTACTGCAAGTTCGGCATGAATCTTAAGTCGATAATGGTTGCCGTGAACAGGAATAAAGAATTTCGGCTTGATTTTCTTATGAAGCCATTCAAGTTCTCCCTTGTTTCCGTGTCCTGTAGAGTGGATATACACATCCGATGTTCTGTAGTGGATTATTTTCGCTCCTTGTCTTGAAAGGTTGTCTTTGAGCTTTTCAACAGCTTTTTCGTTGCCGGGTATGATTGAAGATGAGAGCATTATCGTATCTCTGGTGTTTAGCTTGATCGATTTGTGAGATTTGTTGGACATTCTCATAAGAGCTGCAAATTCGTCGCCTTGAGCCCCTGTTGCCAAAATCACAACCTTATCCGGTGCAATCTTATCAGCTTCTTGCGAACTTATTATCGATCGCTTGTCGGATTTTATCATACCGAGTTGCTGGGCAATTTCTATATTGGTTTTCATACTTCTGCCTTCGACTGCGATTTTCTTGCCGTACTTTTGTGCTATTTCTATTATTTTTACTATACGGACAAACTGAGAGGCGAAAGTTCCGATTATAAGTCGGCCTTTAACATTTTTTATGATTTCTTCTATACCTTCGTGGACTTTGTATTCTGGTGTTGAAAAACCAGGATTTTCTACGTTTGTTGAGTCGGCAAGCAAAAGCAAAGTCTTTTCCTTTTCAAAGATTGAGTATTCTTTACTTTCTTCTTCGGTCGCTTCTCCTTCCTCGTGGGTTAATTTAAAGTCGCCGGGGGTTACAATATTGCCATAAGGAGTCTCGATTATGATTCCCATTGAGTCGGGAATGGTATGAGTTACCGAAAAAAATCTGACAGAAGTGCTTCCAACCTTTATGCGGTCACTTTTTTCAACCACTTTTATATCAAGCGGTTTATTGTTTGGGAACTCTTCTTGCCTTTTTCTTATCATAAGAGAGGTCAGTTCACGGGTATAGATTGTTGGGTTTCCTATCTTTTCCATTATGTAAGGAATCCCTCCGATATGATCGAGGTGACCGTGGGTAACAATAAGGGCTTTGACTTTGTCCTTTCTATCTTCGAGATACTTTGTGTTCGGCAATATGTAATCGATTCCAGGAGTTTCTTCTCCTGTAAATTGGAAACCGGCATCAATAACGATAATATCGTCACCGATATGAACCGCTGTCATATTTTTACCTATTTCTTCGACTCCTCCGAGAGGTATTACTCTAATATCGCCTGCGGATAGTTCTGGTATAGGCATCGAAGTCTTTTTCGGCGTCGTTGAAGAACCCGACCTCATAGGAGGTCTTCTGCTGTAGTCGTTTTTGCCTCCACTCCTATTTCTGTTTCTGTTGGAGTTTCTATTGGTAGAATGCTGTTTGTTTGGTGAGTGTCCCGAAGCACTTGTTGTGCTTGCAGGCGTATCCCTTTTAACATTGTTTGCAGAGCTAAAATGCTCAACCCTTATGTTTGAACGACCTCTTCCTCGTTGGAGAGCATCGCTACTTTTTGAGGAGTTGCGAACGTTAGTTAATTTATCAATTTTTTGGCGTCTTTCCATGTTTTTTGATTTCTAATTGTTATTAAATTCTTTTAATTTGTCGCAAAGCGACGTGTCTTTTTTATTTGTACTAAATATTATTTTATTCCTTTGATACGAACACTTTCCAAACTCTTTCTGTGTCTATATACCATAACGGCAATGATATGAATCTTTCGCTTGGAATTGTGATTTTATTCATACTAAAACCCTTTACTTTTTCTGGCAGTATATACAGGAAATCTGGGGAATATAAAAACACTGCCGGAGTATCATTTAGTATCTCCTCTTCAAACTCTCTATATAACGAAAGTCGCTTATCCTTGTCCAAGGTTTCGCGGGCCTCTGCGAGGAGCTTGTCTGTTGTTATGTTGGCGTAAAGGGCGATATTGAGGCCCGGATCATTTCTTTGTGAAGAATGCCAGAAGGCAAACAAGTCAAGATCTCTACCTACCACTTCACCGAAGAGTAATGCTTCGTACTTGCGGGCGCGAATTACGTTTTGGTTAAGTTCACCCTGTTCAAAGGTTTTTACTTCAACTACCGCTCCGAGCTCTTCCCACATTGATTTGACCATATTTGCCACCTGCTCGAGTTCCGGAGCGTTTGCTGTTGATATTGAGAAACTAAGCTGGATGGTATTGTCTCCTTCTTCTTTTTCCAATACTCCAGTTTCCTCGTTTATCTCCCAACCGTCACTAATCAAGATATCTCGTGCCATCTCTATTTTTGTCGGTGGGGTTGAGGTTGAGCTTCCGGTTTCTTCAGTTAAGTCGACGGAATCGTTATTGCTATCTTCATCTGATTGCGATTGGGTATTATTTACTGTATTTAAGAAACCTGGTGGTAGAGGACTGTCGATTGCTGTACCATAGCCATACAAGACTTCCTTTACTATTTTTTCTTTATCCACAGCCATATTAAGTGCTTCTCTCACCTCCTCATCGGCAAATATCTGTGCCTGGTTTTGATTAAAGAATATACCAAAAACTCTCGGAAGAGCTGTGCTCTCAACTCGGAATCTTTGATCTCGGAGTTTGGCTGCAACCTTGGGTTCAATGGAGTTTATGCTCTCTATATCTCCCGAATTGTATGCTGATATCAGACTTTCGGTGTTGGTATAAAATCGAATCACGAGCTTTTCTATGTTGCTATTTTTACCAGTGTAACCTTCAAAAGGTTTCATTTCGTAATATAAAGGGACTCCAGAATCGTTGCGTTTTATTTTATTTATTTCATATGGCCCTGATCCTATGGGTTCTATATTAAATTGACTGAAAGGGAACTGCTCGGTGTCGGCATTTTCCCAGATGTGTTTTGGTAAAATCCCTAGAGTCAGGTTCTCTAAGAAAGGCGCATAGGGTCGGCTCAAAGTGAAAACGACTGTTTTTGTATCTAACTTGCTTACGTCGACTCCTTCCCAGTTGGCACGCTTCGGGCTTTTAAGGGTAGGGTCCTTTGCTTTTATAATTGTAAAAATTATATCGTCGGCTGTTACTTCTTCTCCGTCGTGGAATAATATTCCATCTTTGAGTCTTACGGTATAGGTAAGTCCGTCTTCAGATATATCATAGCTCTCTGCCAGATCATGTATTAGGTGTCCTTCTGGGGCGAGCTTAAGTAAACCAGAGTAGACAAGAGCAGTAAGATCTCGATCCGCATCAGATATTGCAAGTAGTGGGTTTATAAATCTCGGTGAACCGATTACTCCTTCGGTAAGGGACCCTCCTTTACGAGGAACCTCAGTCAAATATTCTTGGTGGACTTTCAATAAAAGAGAAAAAGACGCCACGACAAATATGGTAACAAGCACATAAAATATTACCCTTTCTGTTGGGGTAAAACTGGAGATGGCTTCATCTGCTTTATTAAGCGGGCGAAGATTCCACTCTCGTCTGAAAAGTTGTTTAATTTTCTGCTTCACGATTGAAATTCTTTCAGTGGCGTTTTTTTGTTGCTTTGCTTAGAACTTTGTTCAGTGCCAAATTATACTTTTTTAAATTCAGTTATGGTACCTAAGAACCTATCTCCAATCTCACCACGATAGGATAGAAGATGCACTACGTGTCTCGTTTCCCCACGGGACTCCGAAAATATAGTCGCTTAGAGCTCCTTATTTTCTTGAACGCATATAATTTTGCTACAAAGATAGGTTTCTATTTTTAGTCTATATTCTTTGGAAGTTGTCGGTAGGTTCTAAATTATATTATGAGTGCAACGAGTGTTGAAATTGCGAACAAAACAGCAAGTACTACCGTGCCATAGAATAAAACTTTTTCAGATCCTCTGCGGGTATGAAATCCGGAGTCGTTGTCGCTCCCGCCAAATGCTCCTCCAAGCCCTGCTCCAGTTTGTTGCATAAGTATCGAGACACTGAGGAGAATTGCGAGCACTATCTGTATAAACGGTAAAATAGCGTTCATTGGGGACTACTATAGCAGACCGTAGGGATAAAGGCAATAGTACGTTCCAGCTAATAATAAATGATACCCAACTTCTACTGGATATCTAGTAATT
>PCWC01000010.1 GCA_002787175.1 Parcubacteria group bacterium CG11_big_fil_rev_8_21_14_0_20_39_22
TTTTGTTTTTAGATTCTTTTTCATTTTTGTCTGATTAATTGATAGATTACTCTATGTTATCAGACACACTTTATTTTACAGTCCCCATTTGGAACCACAAAAACAGCCCATATTTACACGCTTAAACAGCTAATTGATACTCCAAATTCTACTATGGTGCTCCCGGCAGGAATCGAACCTGCATTAAGAGATTAGAAGTCTCTCGTTCTATCCATTGAACTACGGGAGCGTTTGGTTACTGCAATAATCAGTTGCTACCGTTATATCACATTTTCTGACAATTAAAAAATTAAAGTCACTAATTAGATCGCGGGATCAGCGACGGCATGACCATTTGATATATCAATAAATTTATTCTCCCTTTCTCTAAAATACCTATCAACTTCTTCGATTGATTTCTTGTCGAAAAGTCCGGCTTTCAAATTTACTTCCTCAGAACCATTTCCAGAGAGACTATCTCCATTTATGTAATAAATTGAAAAGATACCGAGTGCGATTACCACAACCATCAAAGATAGGAAAAAAGTTGAAAGAAGACTCCAATCTGCCTTAACATCTCCGGCAAAAAAAGATTTATTAGATAATGATTTACCTTTAAATACTGAAAAAAGTTTTTTTAAATCTAATTTTTTCATATTATTTATACTTCAAGACTCTAAATTTTATATCCCCCTCCCAAAGTAAGGAAGTATTTTCTTCTCCTGAATTTACACGATTGATTCGGGCTTGCGACACGTACGAGCCAACTGGTAACAATTCCAAGAAACTCAAAAATGAGTACACCCCATACCAACTCCCTTCGATTGAAGTTTGAACAACCAAGAAATTAAATTTTTTGTTCCCCTCTATATCCTCTTCAGCGATATTATCTATGTTTACAGTGACTCCGACATCCGAAGCATAACCCTCGACAGACTCAAGAAATCCAACAATACCATCTTTAGTTAATATTCGACTATCTAAATTATTCCTTAAAGACTCGGTATCAAAAACCAGATCCTTTACAAAATTTATTGATCTTTCTTCCTCTACCCGTGTCGCATTTTCATCAATTATCGAACTTATATTTCCTCTCGCCGACTCTATATGAAAATAAAAGAAAACCAAAACCGCAATGACCGAAACATTGGCCAAAATCGCAATCGTCAGTAATTTTATTGTCGGTGATGTCTTGCTCATTGCAGTTTAATCGATAATTTAATTGAAAAATCTATATCCCTCTCCTCCGCAAAATTTGATATAGGCACATCGACATTTTCAATATAATCACTCTGCTCTAACCTGTCTGCGAAATCAATCAGAGCTCCCCGATTTGTAGCAAAACCTTCTATGAAAAGTGAAGAATTGTCGTCTGAATTTCCTCTTAACAAAGTAAAACCACTGACTGATATAAGACCTTGTTTGTAACCAACCACATCTTCTATAACAGCAGACAGCTCCTCTTTGCGGTTATTCATTATTACATCTATCAAAACTTTTGTTTCCCGGGCAGTTTTTAGAAGTTCTTCACTGTTTTTTGCTGCTAATGAACTCTCTATAGTCTTTTTTTCATTCAAAACTGTCTCTTCTTTGCCTTCAAGTATTGCTGCCGATACTGCGAAAAACACAACAGAAAGACAAAGGGTTAAAAACAGCAATCCTAAAGCCGCTACAGAAAGACGTAACCTGTACTCCAACAAGACTTCCTTCTTATATTTTTTTGGTAATAGTCCGAACATTTTTTAAATTATTCACGTAAAGCACTCCCAATCGCTGCCGAGTAACTGAGAGACTCAGAGAAATGTATTGGCGGTATATAATCAGAAACAGTAAATGATTTTTGCCAAACGTCAGCTATCTCTACTTCAATTTTAAGAAAAGAAGATAGGTACTCCGAAAACCCCTCAAAGCCAGCATTTTTACCCACAAGTAAAACAAGGTCGACGGTCGGTGCCGGATTACCATCTTTTTCTTTGCGGGAATTCCAGTAAGTAAGGAGTTTGTCTATTTCCCTTTTAAGTGAAGATACGGTATCAACCAAAGAAGATACTGGATTTTTATCATCCTTACTGCTTTCGGTATCTTTTTTAACTTTTACGTCTTGTACTTTATCACTCGAGACGGAAAAATGATCTTTTATCGCACCAGTTATCTCACCTCCCCCCATACTTATGGTTGAAGTAAATTGCACTACACCGTTATTTACAATATACAAACCGGTTTTGTATTCTTTGAAATTTACGACTACAAATGTTCTATTGTCATCTTCAGGTATTATTGCCCTTGCTACCGCTCGCGGCTCAATATCAAAAGATTTTACGGATAGTCCGGCATTTTTAATAATTGAAATATAAGTTTCAGAAACTTTTTCAGGAAGAACAGCCACCCCAACATCTATATGATCCGGATTTGATTCGCTTTTTTTTGTTATGACCGAATAATCAAAAACAGCATCGGCGGTCGAGACTGGCACATTTTCTTCTATACGAAACTCTAATGCGTTTCTAATCTCTTTTACCGACACTTTCGGTATAGTCGTCGTAAAAATGTATGCCTTCTCTTCAGGCAAGGACACATTCACAAACGATAAATCGTTCTTTTCCTTTATATCCTTTAAAAGTGCGGTTACTTTTTCTGGTTCGTTTACATAACCATCGACAATCACTCCATCGCCAAGCGGCACGGATCCGTACAAGTCCAGCATGCGATGTTTCCCTTTTCCCTTAAAACCGATAAATCTTATCCACCCATCTGAGATATCTACCCCCACTGCAGGCATACTTAAGAATTCTGGCGGTGGAATATGGTCCAAAAATGATTTCATACGTTAAATTATACTACGCAATACCTCATACCCCAAAGAACAAAACCTATCTTACAAACTGAAAGGTAGCGTATACAACGACGACCAATCCAAAGGCTAACGTAAAAATATTGAAGTGCCGAAATACAATATGCCCGGCTTTTACACCAAACCATTTAGACAAGTACCCGACTGCAAAAAAACGCATCCCCCTACCAAGAGCGGAAGCCACAAGAAAAGAGACTATATCCACCCGGAAAAGACCAGCTGACAAAGTGAAAACTTTAAAAGGTAACGGTGTGAAAGCTGCAATAAACATTGTCCAGAAAACATTGTTATCGAAAAGCGACTTAACATAACTCATTTTTTCTCCCAAGTTATAAGCATCAATAAGGGGTCTGCCTAAATATTCGAAAAACAAAGCCCCGATGACATAGCCAAATACCGCTCCAAGAATTGAGGCGAATGTCACGATAAAGGCGATCTGTTTCCATCTCTCGGGCCGACGTACGGTCATCGGTAACTGAAAAAAGTCAGGTGGTACAGGAAAAAAAGATGATTCCGAAAATGAAATCAAGAAAAGCCAAGTCAGAGCGTACTTACCCTGAAGATAAGGCATTATTTTTTCTTTTACACTCTGTCTCGGTTGATTGTAAGAAGGATCCATAGTATTAGACTAACCCACGATTTCTCCCGCCGATATAAAATCATCGACTGAAAGCAGTGAAAGATTATTTTTGATTCCTCGAGCGGCAAGTATCATGCCATTGCTCGGAATACCAAAAATGGTTCGTGGTTCTATATTAGTTGCAAAAGCACATTTCTTTCCTACAATACTTTCAGGTTCCGGAAAATATCCGGCAATACCAGATACGATTGTACGAGGGCTCTCTTCCCCCAATTCTACTGATAATTTCAGCAACTTGTCGGACCCTTCTATTTTCTCCGCCGAAAGTATTTTACCAACCTTTATTTCAACCTTCTTAAAATCATCAAAAGTAATCATGTTTTTTAATATTAATTATTGTCTTCGCTATGAGGATCTATTCCTAAATTGTCATCTTTATGCTTATCAAGATGACTTTGTAAAATAATTGCCGCCGCAGATGCATCATGCATTTTGTTTTCCCCTTGCAAACGTTTAGCTTGAACCGAAGTAAAGAATTCAGGTTCCATATATATCGGCTTTTCTGTTTTAATCTTTAAATCTTCGACGAAATTGTTTATATCCTTCATTATCGGATTATCCGCCCCGGAATGATTTTTTGACTCCCCCACCACAATCTCTCCGACTTTGTTTTGCACGCAAAGTTCCGAGACTTCAGACACCAAATCTTTTCCATTTTCTATAACAGTCGTCGGAAAAGCGATTCTTTTATCTTCATCGGAAATAGCAATCCCGACTCTTTTTTTACCGTAATCAATTCCCATTATTCTCATAAAAACAATTGTAGCATTATTTTGATTGAAAATATGTCAAATTTTGCTATTATCATTCGCAGTATATCTTGAGAGCTTTCCTGCGGGGTTAAGACGAATAGGTATTATAGGTATTTTAGATAAGGTGGGGTGCGTGAGTGGTTGAAACGAGCGGTCTTGAAAACCGCCATGTCGAAAGGCATCGTGGGTTCGAATCCCACCCCCACCGCCAATTTTCACTTTCGCCCGAAACGGCGGGAGCGAGCGTGTCGCGAAGCGACACGGAATGCCATTTTTGCGC
>PCWC01000039.1 GCA_002787175.1 Parcubacteria group bacterium CG11_big_fil_rev_8_21_14_0_20_39_22
TTTGTTTTTAGATTCTTTTTCATTTTTGTCTGATTAATTGATAGATTACTCTATGTTATCAGACACACTTTATTTTACAGTCCCTTGTTAGGTGATAGCCTGCCATCCCTCCCGATGGTCGGGAGCAGGCGGGCTTTTAGTCGAAGGCAATTTTTAAATTTTGTAATTTTTAAATTTTTGTAAATAATGTTTCAATTTACAATTTTTAAACAAGAGAAATTTGAATAGGTGATTTTAATCGAAAAGGGCGTCTTAGTGTCTTTGTTTGGAAATTAGGTAATTAAAAATTCTTTTAAAATTAAAAATTATTAGATTGTATTTTGACGATTAGTCCGCCGTGGCGGATTTGTAGATTGGAATTTCATTCGTTGATTGGGTAGCGCTACCCTTGTTTGGAAATTAAGAAATTGGAGAATCATTTTAAAAATAAAAATTGTAAATTATTCTCTCGTGTTACAAACTAAATGTTAAATGCTTCATAATTTCTGCTTTATATTTCAAGAGTATTGGGTTAAAATGCAAATTTTGTGCAATTTATGGCAAGGTCAAAATACAAACCGGACTGGGAACTTAAAGTAAAAAGAAGTAAATCAGGACTCGGTCTTTTTACCTGTGAGGAAATACCGAGGGATAAAGTAGTAGCCGAATACTTTGGTGAAATTATTTCATCGGATGAAGCAGATAGACGTGGTGGAAAGTATCTTTTTGAAATAAGCAGTAGACGCACAATCGACGGTTCGGCTCGAATAAATAAGGCGAGATATATAAACCATTCTTGCAGACCCAATTGCGAGACTGATGTTATATCGGGCAAAGTATTCATTTTTGCAAAAAGAAAAATCCGAGAAGGTGAAGAGCTTACTTATGATTACGGCAAAGAATATTGGAAAGAGTACATCGGTCCCAAACTCTGTCGATGTGATAAATGTAACGAAAAGAAAAGCGATTCTAAGAATAACAGATCTTAGAAATCAATTGCCAAATTTTCAAGAAGCATCTTAAGAGAGGGGGATCTATCTTCCGCATAAGACCTTGCCTTTATTATTGATTCTATCTTATAAGCCGAATCTAAATCACCTTTTGAGAGCTTGTCATAAAAAATCTTCTCAAGTGAATCTAAAAGCTCGATCACTCGATTCTTGGGTAGTTCTCCATCACTTATCCTATCGGTGAGCTCTTTTATATATGCGAGCCGGCTGGCTTGGCTTTTACACAAAAAATCTTTTGCCTCTTTATCTTCGCCCATGGACGACAATTTTATAAAGTGGAGTCGGGAGCGTAGTGTTGGTAAAAGTCTTGAAGCGTTGCCGATTATCAAAAAGAAATGTGTGCCCTCGGTCGGTTCTTCAAATATCTTAAGTAATGAGTTTTGAGCTTCAGAAGTTATAAAATCTACCATAACCACAAAGACCTTTGTCTTACCTGTAAACGCCCTCTTTCCTTGAAGTTCTTTAAGTCGGCGACTCTCTTCAATACTTAGAGTCTCAAAATTGCTTAGATAAAAATCCGGATTACCCTTGGTATCAAAATTTAATTTATTCTGAAGAAAATCAATAACACCTTCAGATGCTACCTGCCTCTCACCTTCAATAATGTATCCGTGATGCAATTCGTCAAAAGATTTTGCCACTATGGGAATTGTTTTTTTTGTTTCTAACTTAGTCATAATATTTGAGTGTGACAACTTATAGCCAACAACCTGTAAGAAGCTTTTAGTTTCAAGCTGTTAGCTGCCAGGAAGAAAAGAAGGTTTTTTAATTCTTTAATTTCAAAACCAAGAGGTTCTCGGGATTTTATTATTAGGTAAATTATTTCACTTTAAAAGCTAACACCTGATAACCATCCTTATCCCCTTAACTTTCCTCTCATTTCTAACAGCTAAAAGCTATCACCTAACAGCTATTCCGCTATCTTTTCGCAATAATGCTTTTCTTGTAGGTATCGAGATGCTCAAGTGCTATTCCCGTACCCTTAGCTACACAAAAAAGCGGGTCCTTTGCCAAAGTCGCCTTTACTCCAGTTCGGCGAAATATTAGCTCAGGAAGGTTTCTTAGTTGTGATGATCCTCCGGTCATTATTATTCCTCTGTCTATAATATCAGCGGCAAGTTCGGGCGGGGTTTCCTGAAGTACATCTTTTACTGCTTTTATCATTTCACGAAGTTCTTTGGAAATGGCTTTTACGATTTCGTTTGTCTTTATTTCTGTGGTACGTGGCAAGCCAGTAATGAAGTCGCGTCCTTTTATAGTCATTGTAAGTTCTTCTTCGAGTGCTACAGCCGATCCTACTTTTACTTTTATTTCTTCTGCCATTTTGTCTCCCACCGCCAAGTTGAAAGTCTTCTTTATGTAGTCGGCAATAGCCGCGTCAATACGATTGCCAGCACATTTCACCGAGGTCGAGGAGACAATCCCTCCGAGTGATATCACTGCAACATCGGTTGTCCCTCCACCAATATCAACAATCATATTCCCTATCGCTTCGTGTATTGGGATGCCAGCGCCGATTGCTGCAAGAATCGGCTCTTTCACAACATATGCGTTTCTGGCTCCGGCTTTAATCGCCGCCTCAACCACAGCCCTCCTTTCTGTCGATGTGACTCCGGCAGGTACTGAGACCAAAACTTCTGGTTTCCACAAATTCCATTTGCCCAACGCCTTGTCTATAAAATAGCGGAGCATTGCTTCTGTAACCCTGTAATCTGCAATCACTCCATCTTTCATTGGTCGGTAAGCAACTATACTCTCAGGAGTCCTACCTATCATATTTTTTGCCTCAAGACCGACAGCCAAGATTCTATTGTCCTGCTCAGATACGGCAACAACCGAGGGCTCGTTTAAAATCACGCCTTTGTTGGGAACAAAAACCAAAGTATTGGCAGTTCCAAGATCTATTCCCAATTTTGTCGAAAAAAATGCCATTATTAATCTTTAAGTCTTTTAATTGATAGTCCTATCTCACGAAGTCTATTCTCCAAGTTCTCATAACCCCGATCTATCATATATGCATTATGAATTATAGTCTCACCCTCTGCAATTGCACCCGCGATAATAAAAGCAAGCCCTGCTCGAATATCTGGAGCTGTCAATCCAGTCGCCTTTAGCGGAGTCGGTCCTTTTATAATTGCTCTATGTGAATCTTGCAATTTTATATCCGCTCCCATATTTTTCAACTCATTAACATAACCAAGTCGATCTTCGTAAATTGCTTCGAAAATCGAACTCTCCCCTGGAGCTTGGGTTAAAAATACAGCCATTGGTGCCTGCAAATCTGTAGGGAGTCCAGGATATTCATGAGTTCGCACAGGTAATCCTTTTTTAAGTTCTTTTCCTTTAACGATTATCTCGTCTTTACCGGTCTCAATTTCTATGCCTGCATGTCGAAGTGTTTCGATTGTCATCCTAACGTGTTCTGCATTACATCCTGTTATTTTAATCTTTTCTCCAGTAAGTGCCCCTAAGATCATAAAGCTTCCGGTTTCGAGACGATCTGGGATTGTTTTGTAGATTACACCCTTAGATTCCAAGGGTTTACCGCCTTCTATGACAATAGTATGGGTCCCTGCTCCTTTTATATCTGCCCCACATTTTATAAGAAAATCTGCAAGACTTTTAACCTCTGGTTCAAGGGCACAGTTTTCGAGAACAGTTCTCCCTTCGGCTAAAACAGCTGCCATCATAAAAGTTTCAGTCGCTGTATGGCTTTGGATTCTAAAAAAGATATTTGCACCCTTTAGCTTTCCGTCTTTTGCTACTACTTCAAACCTGTCTCCCTCTTGAGAAACAGAAGCTCCCATTTTTTCGTATCCTTCAATAAACAAGTCGATTGGTCTTGATCCCAAATTACAACCTCCTGGATTGCTAAAAACAACTCTGCCAGTGTGTGCGAGCAAAGGAGCCACTGCCACTATAGATGACCTTGTTGTCCTTGAAATCTCAGCATCAAGTTCCTCGCTTAAATTATCTGAAGCTGTGAGAGTGTAGCTATGATTACCAGTCTTATTTACATCAATACCTGCGGCACTCAAAAGTTCGCTAATTCTGTTTACGTCCTCTATTTCTGGAATTCCTTCAAGACAAATAGGTCCGTCAAAAATAATTGACGCTACCATAACCTTAATAGCCGCGTTTTTTGCACCTGAGACTTTTATTTCGCCACTTAATTTCCTTTGCCCAGCAAGTCCATCAATAACAAAAGAACCTGTATTAAAATTCCTATTCATACGGCTTATTGTACGGTTTTTCAACCCTTTTTACAAATTTAAGCGTTAAGGCTCGTTTACAAAATAAATTCCCTTGATTTCGTTCAATGTGCACCTGATATAGTCGTTTTGACTGAGTAAAATCCTGAAGCGTGCCAAAGAGGTCCGATGAATATTTTGCGACTTTTGAAGGGCTACCGATGGCGATACTGGGGGGGTGAGGGTCTGTAAAGATTAGTGTGTCTCATCCCTGTTAATAAATGAAAATTGGTGAACCGGAAACTTCGACCAATTTTTGTGC
>PCWC01000098.1 GCA_002787175.1 Parcubacteria group bacterium CG11_big_fil_rev_8_21_14_0_20_39_22
GGAGAACCTTTTCGATTCCTGCACGCAAGCAAAGCAGTTTGCTTGCTCGGGCGACACTTCGCTTCGCTACGTGTCCGCCCGGCAGGAATCGAACCTGCGACCATCTCCTTAAAAGGGAGCTGCTCTACCGACTGAGCTACGGGCGGATATTTAATTCAACCACAGACTACAACTTTATAACATAAATGCAGACAAAACTAAAGATTTTTGATCTTGGCACAAGTTAGCTTCTTAAATAAAACTTATTCACTCAGTTAAATTCTGTATCCTCTTATTTGTAGACATTTGTATAATTCGAATCATTTGTAGATTAGCACACACTACATACTCAATATAAACCTCTCGAGCTCTATCGCCATATCGCTTTTTCCTCGACGGCTATCGTGATATAGCTTCACCATATCGTCCGACAACTTTTTCAATTCATCGTTTGAAAAGTTTTGAGCATATCTTTTTGATTTGTTAAATACGTAAGGTGAAAGCCCCGAATCTTCTATACTTTCAGAATTCGCTGCAACAGACATTGATTTTAACTGCCAAAACAATACTCCATTTATCTCTTCCGGCACCTTCCCCGCCATTACCGCTTTCTGGTACAAAACCCAAAGACCTTTTTTATCTCTTTGACCCAAAGCGTCCGTCATCGAAAACAAATTAAAATCTTCACTTGCTCCCTTTTTGGACGACTGCCCCTTCCCCACCTTTTTTTCCCCAAAAATCTGACTTTTTGAAGCGTGTTTTTCAAGTTTCTTAAGAGTTGTAGCATCTATTGATGATTCGAGTAATATGAAAATATTGTTGGACTCCTCAATATCTTTCACACTTCCGGAAACGTATTCTTTCGCTTCCTTGTTCTCGAAAATATTATCCAAAAACACTACGTATTTTTGCTCAAAAAGACCTTGTCCGTGTATAAGCTCATCGAGGACGGGCTCACTGTACTTGTCCGAATCAATCGAAAAAAGTTCCGCTTCCGGCTTTTTGGTATGGAGAGTGTCGATAAGCTCATGAGCTTTAACCCTCGATTTTTCTCTGTCAGACCCGTGAATTAAAATTAGCATAATATTAGGATGAATTATATAACGTATAGCGTATAACGTGTAACACGACAAGAATACGAAATACCAATGGAGATACTAAGGTACGAATGAGAAGGTAGAAATGGTTTTGTAAGTTGTCCTGTTATCTGTCATTCAGTTATATGTCATCGGTTATGCCCACGCTACATGCTACACGCTTTTCTCCATCTCCCCCCATCTATCTCCAACATTTATATCTACCACTATAGGAACATCACAAATCTTATCCGGCTCAATTACAGAAGTCATAATAGATGATATCAAAGGAGCGATTTCATCAATCTTTTCCTTCTTTATTTCAAAAACAAGTTCGTCGTGAACTTGGAGCAGTAAATGTGCGTCTTCGACATCCTTTTTTGACAGCTCACTATCGATAGCAACCATCGCCTTTTTTATTATATCAGCTTCAGTGCCTTGTATGGGAGCGTTTATCGCCATACGCTCGGCAGAAGCGACAATATACGGAAGTCTTGAATTCAAATCAGGGAAATATCGTTTTCTCCCAAAATATGTCTCGGTAAAACCATTCTGGCGAGCAAATTCCTTAGTGCCTTCCAAATATTCGGCAAGGGTACTAAATTTCTTGAAATACTCGTTATAAAATTCTTGTGCTTCTGCTCGAGAAGTCCCCAAATTCGCCTTAAGAGCATTGATTCCCATTCCGTATAGGATTCCAAAATTTATAACCTTGGCTTTTCTCCTCATTTCTTTAGTTACATCTTCTTTTGAGACACCGAAAACTTCCGAGGCAACACTTGTATGAACATCCTCACCTTTTCTAAATACCGAACACAATTTTTCATCACCCGACAGAAAGGCAGCTATTCTAAGCTCTATTTGGGAATAGTCAAAAGCCACAAGCGAAAAGCCCTCAGTGGCAACAAAAGCTCCTCTAATCTTTCTGCCGGTTTCTGTTTTTATAGGAATATTTTGCAAATTCGGATTCTCTGATGACATCCTTCCTGTTGTTGTTCCGGCTTGCAGAAAATTGGCTCGAAGTCTGCCATCATTATCGACCATATCTGGTATGGTATCGATATAAGTTGAAAGCAGTTTCTGAAATTCTCTGTATTCGAGAATTTTATCGATAATTTTGTGTTCTTCCCTCAATTTTTCAAGCTCCGATTCTCGAGTTGAAAGTGCTCCTGTGCTGGTCTTTTTTTGATTCTTGGCTTTCAAGCCCATTTTTACAAACAATATTTCGCCAAGTTGTTTGGGTGAGTTTATGTTAAATTCTTCACCGGTCTCATTCCAAATATCGCCTTCAAGGGAGCTTAATTTTTTATGATATTCCTTCGAGAGTTTGTCGAGATACGATTTATCGACTGTTACCCCTCGATTGTTCATCTTGGTTACAACAGGGATCAATGGCTTTTCAATCTCCTCGAAAACCAAAGAGAGCTTATTCTCTTTTATATCCCTCATTATTTTCTCCTTTGCAGTATTGAAATCTTTTGTGCCGGCATAGTTTAAAATATCTTCGATTTTTGGATTTGTTATGTTTGATTTCAAAAGCCACAATCCGATTGATGCTTCTTTGTACTGATCGTCGGGTACTTCTTGTGCAACTGGTTCTACAACAGGGTTTTTCATTGTCGTATCTTCGCCTGTTTTTTTAGAAAGTAGTTCGCGTGCACGAGCACCAAGAGTCCTAAATTCAAGTTTTGAAAACAAACCTGTTATGGTCTCCAAACTGACATTTTCTCTCCAAGTCTTTTTTGGTAATACAAAATCTATCGGGACATCTCTGCGAATTGAGGCAAGCATTTTTGAAAAAAACGCTTCCTCCTCTCCATCCTCGAGAAGCTTTATGATTCGTGGCTTTATGCCTGCTTTTTCAAACTTATCCTTACTTTTCTTAAGAGTTTTGTAGATATCCTCTACCGACCCAAATTCTTTTATAAGAGTAGTAGCAGTTTTCTCGCCGATTCCGGCAATACCGATGATATTGTCCGAAGGGTCACCCCGAAGCCCTTTAAAATCCGGAAGAAATTTCGGACCAAAACCAAACCTCTTTTCCACCGCCGTCTCATCGTATAAAATCGTGTCCTGAATTCCTTTTTTTAGAGTGTAAACTTGCACTTTTTTGCCGTCTACAAGTTGCAAAGTATCCATATCCCCCGAAGCAATTATTATTTCGACACCTTTATTGTTTGTAATTTGTGATTTGGAATTTGTAATTTCAGATACAATTGTCCCTATCACATCATCGGCTTCAAAACCCTCTTTGTCATACATTGGTATATTCATCGCTTCAAAAACCTCCCTCGAACGCACAAGTTGAGAAACCAAAGCATCGTCGGTCTTTGCTCTCGTACCTTTGTAACCATCGTATGCTTCGTGTCTGTAAGTCGGCTTCGGGAGATCATAGGCGGCGACAATATAGTCAGGAGAAAGCTCGCCTATTATCTTCATAAGCATTGTAGAAAGACCATAGAGGGCTCCTGTCGGTTCACCACCACTCGTGGCGAAATCGGGCAAAGCGTGATAGGCGCGATGGATAATCGCGTGAGCATCGAGTATTACCAATCGTTTCCCATTTTTTGAGCTCATTGACTCATTTTAGCACATTCCGCCGGGCTTGAGCCGAAATTTAATATACAAAAATCCCTCCAACACCGCAAAAATAATTTTGCAAAGTGTCAGAGGGATTGAGATCCAAAGGGTCAAAAGAGCCAAGGGCTACAGTTGCGGTAAAACAAACCTATATCGATACTCGGCATACCAGACTATATCTTTCGAAAATGGGTCCACGCGCACCTCTTGGTAGCCATCCTCGTGCCGGAACGCGCGCGCGACGAAGAACTTGTTGCCGACTTTGAAGAGGAAGTGGTAAATTGCCAATCCCCCCTCTCGAAGCCAGTTGTCGGCTTCAGTCTCGAAGAACTTCTTGATCTGCGGTGTTGTGAGACGTAGCCGATCAAGATTCTGACCGAAACCACCGAAAATTTTTCGGTAGCTTGCGTTCTCGATCTGTTCGTACACTTCCACCGGTGTTTCCGGTGTTGACTCCCATTCAACTACATCACATCCCCAATTCTTGAAATCATGATCAATGTAGTCGAACACGTTGTGTGCCGTCGAAATAATTTCGGTGCCGTTGGTTGGGCCGATCACGACATTGCCAGTCGAAATCAGTTTGAGGCATCCATCGATCTGTCCTGGCGTAGATGGGGTCATAGTTTTCATAGCGTCATCTTTCATTTTTCGCTGTTGTTTGCCAGAGGATTACCACACGGTAGTCATAGCCAAAAATTCTTCAACTTCTTTAAGGGTAA
>PCWC01000049.1 GCA_002787175.1 Parcubacteria group bacterium CG11_big_fil_rev_8_21_14_0_20_39_22
AGAATTCGAGCACAAAAATTGGTCGAAGTTTCCGGTTCACCAATTTTCATTTATTAACAGGGATGAGACACACTAATCTTTACAGACCCTCTAATCTACTAATCCGCCGCGGCGGACTAACCCTCAAAATACGGACCCTGTTTTCCTTTTCGTATTTTCGTATTCCACTCTTTCCTCCTAACACCTAACACCTAACACCTAACACCTAACAGCTGACAGCTAAAAGCTATCCTAACACCCATTCTTGCTTTATTTGTCACTTTTTGAGTGCTATTATATTAGTATGAAAGAAGACCCAATCAAGGCTCCACCTAAAAAGTCAAACAAGACATTAAGTAAGGATATAAACATCACTGTAAGTTCTGGTACGATAATAAAAACTGTCGTAGTGGTCACTCTGCTTGCTTTTTTGTTTGTTATTCGTGACTTGGTCCTCGTTGTCCTTACGTCTGTTGTTATAGCTTCGGCGATTGAACCGATTACAAGATGGTTTGGAAAATACAAGGTTTCCCGACTGTTTTCTGTAATTATAATTTATTTTGTTGGTGCATCTATTGTAGCGGGATTGTTTTACTATTTTGTACCGTCTCTCCTTAAAGACACGTCAAGTTTGATATCGCAAATTCCTCGATATGTTGATACTGTGGCACTTTGGAATCCTGGAGGAGTATCGGACATCGGCTTAGAGGATCAAAAAGGTCTTGTTCAAGGCATCAGTGAGGGAATAGTTAGGTCTGAACAGGTGATTTCAAGTGGTGAACTGTCAATCGGAGAGGCTGTAAATAATGTAAGCAAGGCACTAAATAATGTTTCAGAAGGTTTTTTGCAGGCAATAAGTATAATATTCGGAGGAATTTTGAGCTTCATTCTTATAATCGTGTTGTCTTTCTATCTCGCGGTGCAAGAAGATGGGATAGCTAAATTTTTGCGTGTTATTACGCCTTCACGACATGAAGAGTATGTCATAAATCTCTGGCGTCGCTCGCAAATAAAAATAGGGTTTTGGCTTCAGGGGCAGCTTCTACTTGCGCTTCTAGTCGGTATGCTGGTCTTTCTGGGTCTTACTATAATAGGTGTACGCAACGCTCTTTTCTTTGCGATGCTTGCCGGAGTTTTTGAAATCATACCTCTTTTTGGACCGATCCTTGCGGCAATTCCGGCAGTTTTCGTCGCTTATACTGATGGAGGAGTCTCGCTCGGTCTTATAACAGTAGGTCTTTATCTTATAATCCAACAGTTTGAGAATCATTTGATTTATCCGCTTGTTGTTAGAAAAATAGTCGGAGTGCCTCCGATTTTGGTTATACTTGCGCTTATTGCCGGGGCTAAGCTTGCCGGTTTCTTGGGTATTTTGCTTTCGGTTCCGGTCGCAGCGGCACTAATGGAATTTTTCGACGATTGGGAGAAGAGGAAGTCAGGAGAGAATTCACCTAATTTCTAATTCACCTAATTAATCTAATAAAAATCAGGAAAGAAGAAGGTTATGTAACGTGTAACGTAAAGCAATCTAAAAAATCAAATCTAAAATCTTAGATAGAATTTTAAATTTATAATTTTAAATTTTAAAATAATGTTTTAATGACTAATTTTTAAACAGGAGGAAGAGAGAGAACACCATCTTTATCCTAACTTTCCACTTACCAACTACTCAATTCTTCCTAACAACTACTCTAACCAGCAATATACAACTAACGACAAAAACTACATTTTCTTATTCACATTCTTCTTATGTTAAATGTTACAAGCTACACGTTACATGACTAATCCTAAAATCTAACACCTATTCTCTCTTGTCTTTTCCTCCCCTAAAAACTACCAACTACCAACTAACACCTATTCTGAGGGAGGTGTCGCTTTCTGAAGCGACGGAGGGTGTTTTCCTCTCCTCGGACAGATGGGCACCATCTCTCCCAATATTGGGAGTGATGGTGCCCATCTGTCCGACCTTTTTCTTTTCTCTCTTCCTTCTTTCCTTTCGCTTCCCAGATTTGGGATTTGATTTTTAAGATTGTCTCATCCTAAAAGCTAACACCTAACACCTATTCATGTTGTCTTGTTTTTTGCATATGATTGGGATAGTCTTTATGGTATGAAGGACAAGAATACTTTTTATATAACGACTCCAATATTTTATCCCAATGCGAATTTGCATATGGGTCACGCTTATACAACGGTACTTTCCGACATTATTTCACGGTACTCTAAACTGACTGGTAAAGGTACCTATTTTCTTACTGGTTCGGATGAAAATGCCGAGAAGATTGTACGGGCGGCAAAGGCGGCGGGAAAAGATACAGTAGATTATTTGGATGAAATAACGGGCAATTTCAAAAACCTTTTTAGCGATCTTGGTATTTCGTATGATCAGTTTATAAGGACTTCTGACAAGGAAGTTCATTTTCCCGGAGCGGAAGAGATGTGGAGAAGACTTTCGGCTTCGGGTGATATTGAGAAACGTTCTTATGAAGGTTTGTATTGTGTGGGGCACGAATCTTTCGTAACCGAAAAAGACTTAGATGAAGATGGTAAATGTCCCGACCATGGTACTAAACCGGAAGTGGTCAAAGAAGAGAATTATTTTTTCAAACTTTCAAAATATACAGATAAAATAAGAGAGAAAATCGAAAGTGGGGAACTTGAGGTTATCCCTCAATCGAGGAAAAATGAAATACTTTCGGTGTTAAAGGATGGTTTGGAGGATGTTAGCTTTTCCCGTCCGGCAGATAAAATGTCGGTCGGTATACCTGTACCTGGAGATTCTACGCAAAAGATGTATGTTTGGTGTGATGCCCTGACTAACTATGTAAGCGCTCTTGGTTTTGGTAGAGAAGATGATGAGTTGTTTAAGAAATTTTGGCCTGCGGATGTTCACGTTATCGGAAAAGATATTTTGCGTTTCCACGGCGCTATTTGGCCGGGGATGCTTTTGTCTGCCGGGTTACCTTTGCCTCGAAAAATTTTAGTCCACGGATTTATAAAATCCGGTGGGAAAAAGATGTCTAAGACTTTGGGTAATGTTATCGATCCTGCCGAGCTTGTAAAAGAATATGGAGCGGAAGCGGTAAGGTATTATTTGGCTCGACATATATCGCCGTTTGAAGACGGGGATATAACTTTGGAGAAATTTAAAGAAGTTTATAATGCTAATTTGGCAAACGGGTTGGGGAATTTGGTATCTCGCGTGATGAAGATGGCTGAGAAACATGTGTCCGAATATCCGAATATATCCGAATCTGCAAATAACTACGAATTGTCAAAGGGGTACAGAGACGCGATGGAGGAATACAATATTCAAAAAGCATCGGATATTGTTTGGATGCGTATTTCAAAAGCGGATGAAAAAATACAGGAGACCCAACCATTTAAATTGGTGAAGACAGACAAAGAAAAAGCCGTCCAAATTATAAAAGAAATGGTAATCGAGCTATACACCATAGGAAGAATGCTCAATCCCATAATGCCTGAGACTTCAAAAATCATAAAAGAAGCAGTTAAGGCAAACAAAAAACCGGATGAGCCGATTTTCCCGAGGAAGTAAGTGAGAGTGGTCAGACCACCGGAACTTTGGTTTCTAATGAAATTTTAAAAATGGAAATAAATCCAAATGAATTGAAGAGGATAAGGAATGAAGAAGGGCTTAGAAACCCCGACGATGTTTATGAACTGACCCCCAAAAGGGGGATAGAAATTGGCAGTGAGGTCAAGAATGAGCAAATGGAATTGTTAAAAGAAGATATCAGAAATTTTTTTGCTGAAACTGAGAAAGAATATCAAGAAGCGTTTGGTGCACTGATCGCAGAATATAAAGAGAATAAAGGTCTTCCGTCAGATAAGATATTGGAATACTTAAATGATCATAATCTCGATAAACCGGTGTTTACTTTGGTAGAAGGAGGAGAGGAGGGATTGCTTGCAAACTATGGCTTCGAAGGCGAAAGATTGGGAGAAGGAGAAGTTTTAGCGATGTTTCAGCTTCCCAAACAGTTGGCTCAATTTTGGCAAAAAGGAGGGACGGAATCCTGGGGAGAATTGGGTGAAGATGTAGGACCTATGATAATAGAATGGGGGCATTTTTATCGTGAATTGATGGAGGTGGTCTGGGAGAAGATAGGATATTATGAAAGTGAGAAAGGCATAAGATTTGATAGGATAAATGGAATAGGAGACCATGATCCTAAGCTTTACTACTATATTTGGAAAATCAGCAGGTGGGAGGATTAGGGTGGGAAATTTTAGGATTAAAAACTTTACTTTTTTTCATACGGTCTTATAGTATTCTCCAATCCTAAGATGTCCCCTGAAATAGATTTTCAATAATGGCGGGTTTTTGCTTTTAAATTGACCTGAAAAGCACTCTTT
>PCWC01000002.1:0-320 GCA_002787175.1 Parcubacteria group bacterium CG11_big_fil_rev_8_21_14_0_20_39_22
GTTTTACATAGTGATGATCAGCTGTGCTTCCTGGGTATTTTTTTCCAGTAATGTATATTAAACGCATTTGATTATTTTTTACGGGCAATTATATATAGGTGCGCGGAAACATCTTCCGCCCCCGGAAATCGCGCGAAGATCAGATCAAGATATTTAAGAGGACCCAAAACAAGCATAAATATATGCGCAAGAAATGGCGCCACTTTTTTAAAGCCGAAAGAACATATCACGCCAAGCCAGTACGCAAGAAACATAAGAAATGCGCTCCATGGCCCGGAACGAATGCCACTTTCTACAACCTCTAATTCTGAAAAAAGTTT
>PCWC01000002.1:606-2823 GCA_002787175.1 Parcubacteria group bacterium CG11_big_fil_rev_8_21_14_0_20_39_22
CCGACATCAAGAATGACACCTCCTTTTCGGACAAAAGTAACGATCTTCCGCGGGCCGTTTTGGATCATAAGAACGGGACAGAAAAAATGCCAAATACTATAATAGAGTTTTGGGAATTGCTTTAAAAAAGATTTGAGCCAATTGATGCCGGACTCATGTTCTGTTTTATTAGAGAGAAGCTCGCTCGTATCAAGGAGTATGGGACGGTTAGAGTCATCAGATATAAATACGCCATCTTTTTCACACGCATACCCTTTATCTGTCTTCCTTAAGGGAGTATAGCAGATCAGACAACACAGCAAGCGCGATATGTCCTTTGGCTGTCGTACGCGCGGTTTCCGAAGATGAATGAGACGGTCGCTTATAAGCAAAAAAATGGAGCGGAACCCGTCGCGATATCGTATCTTTTTTCCTTCAGAAAGATCGCGCGGATGATGCGAGATGGGAACTTCAAAGATCTTAAGACCGTGTCGCGCGAGCGATGCGGTAAAAAGCAATTCCGAGTCAAATCCTCCGCTAAGAAAATCTCCCTTTGCTTCCTCTGGAAAAAGTTTATAACAGGTCCACACATCCGTTAAGTCCAATCTATACAACACATTCATAAGTTTTGTGATAAACCACACCCCTAATCGTGGGAGCAGAAACCCGGATCGCTTTTCGTGATGAATATTCCGTGACCCAAAAATAACATCCCTCTTCCCTCTTTCAATCGCGAGAAGCAAACTTGGAATTTCTTCAGGGGCATATTCAAGGTCTGCGTCCTGTATAATAATATAATCTCCCGTCGCCTCTTTGAGTCCGCGTCTCACTGTAGTCCCTTTGCCGCTATTTTCCGGCTGATAGAATACCGCTACGCGGTTTTTGTATTTTTTCAGTATGTCTTTTGTGCCATCAACTGAATAGTCGTCCACGACAATAATTTCTTTCTCCCATCCAGACAAAGAAACTGCGAGAACGCGGTCTAATATTTTTTTAATCGTCTTGAATTCATTGTAACAAGGGATAACAATGGAAAGTTTTTTCATAGAGATTTGTGAGTTTTTTTCTTACGATAATTTGAAATAAAGGTCTTAGCATACTCTATCATATTTAAATATCCATAAACTGCAAACATAAAAATAAAAATGTTCACCGGCATACGAAATCGCGCGTTTACGCCAAGACCGTTGATTGCCGTGGTAGCCATAAAGTATGCAATAAGAAAAAGAGCAAAAACCAAAAGAATACCGAGCTTTTTACTTATAAACAGCCATAGCGCGCCATAGAGAGCGGCAAAAGTCATTATAATCCAGATTATCCGCCCCAACAATACCGCTACTAATGGGCTCATAGTTATATTTTTAAGTACTCCCCAGAACTTGACGGGTGAATCAAGAAGAAGAAAAAGAGCTGGTTTTGATAAATATGCGGAAGGAGTATGTCCCGCGTACATAAGAACCGTCAACATTCCGTCGTGAGTAAAGAAAGCGACAGAGGAGTTCACTGCTGATTTCAAAAGTGCAACGGGATGTTGTCTTAAAACTTCAACCGAGCGGCTGATAAAATAATCTGAGTTTGCAAGTGTTATGGTATTTTCATCAAATCTATCTTTTCTCACAAATTCTTTGAGCTCTTCCGCAAAACTTGTCTTATTTTCTATGGAGAGTACCGACGGCACGAGATACACATATAAATTAAATGCTGGTTGAGCACTCATACCGACCACGCCGAATTCTTTGTAATTACGATAGAGCCAGGGGGCAATGATGAGCATAAATATCCCTATGAAGACGGCCGTCTGCGTAACCAATTCCTTGGTGATGTTTTTGCGGAAATGCCATAAAATAAAAAATGGTATCACGATAGGCAGATATTGAACAGTGGGTTTCGTAAGGGTTGCGAGACCAAGGAAAAGCCCAGCCCAAATGATATTTCTATATGTGCTGTTTTTGAAATACTCAAAAAAGAAGAGTAAGAAAATAAAAAATAAAAAGATGAAAAACGTCTCAGTGTAAAAGATGAAGGAAAAAAGAATGGAGTACGGTTCTAATGCAAGAAGAAGGCCGACAATGACGCTTATTTTTATTGATGGTATGACCTTGTTCACGATGCGCATTCCCAAGAGTGGAATCACACTGCCAATAAGTATCTGCGCGAACACGACCGCCCAATAGCTTTTAAAAAAATACAGAAGAGTTGCAATGACCAATGGCCATATGGGCGTGCGAAGCGGATTGG
>PCWC01000002.1:2863-4320 GCA_002787175.1 Parcubacteria group bacterium CG11_big_fil_rev_8_21_14_0_20_39_22
TTCAAGCAGACTGCGGCTCAACTCATAATACCCATCATCTCCTTTTATTGTTGGTATAAGGTCGTAATCGTTAGCGTGAAAGTTTATAAAAAAGAGCGCACTGCGCACGAACAACGCGATCAGAAAAATGATGATTAGGATCTTATGTTTCTTGAAAAAATTTAAAATTGCCGTGCGCATACCTTTTATTGTTCCCTGCTTATACTGTTAACTTCACTCTTCCGAAAAGTTACCGACTTATTGAACAAGAAGCTGCCCAGGGCTACCACACCCAATGAGAAAAACTGCGCCAAAAGATACCATACGCCAAAAAATTCAACGAGGGCATAGAGCAGAGCTGTGTTGAATCCTAAAAATGATACGCTTGAAAAAGTGTAGATGGCCGCTTGTCGTAGAGTATGCTGTGAATAGAGTAATTGATCGCCAAATGTCCATATTTTTTGTAAAAAAAATGTTACAGCGAGAGAAATAAAAAATGCAAAAATTGCGGAAGCTATATACCACACACCCCCAATATCCGTGAGAATATACATACTCGCGATGTTCACGAAAGCCCCAGTACTTCCGGCCGTAATATATCGAGTAACAAGTTTATGGTCTGAAAAATGTCCATTAAAAAAAATTTTCTTAATAATCTTTTTATTATTCATAGATATCTGTTATTATCTAATTTGCGGAGGTATTTCCGCATCCTATCTCCAAGGAGCGACAAGTTATGATGAGATAATACAAATGCGCGAAGTGTCCCGCTTAACTTTCTCTTTTCTTCAGGGGAAAGCGTCAAAAGAATGACCAATTGCCTTGCGATATCTTCTTCGTCATTTTCTTTAAAAAGAAACACTTCGTCTATGTTGCCTTTTAGATTTAAATTTGAAGTAAGTGTCAATCTCTCGCATGCCATCGCTTCAAAAATAGTTTTATCATACATTCCCGACGAGCTTAAATTAACAAAAATTTCGTGAGAATTATAAATTTCTGGCGTTTGATAATTCGGAACTCCGTCGTGAAATTTCAAAATGGTTTTGAGACCGAGCTCTTGCGTCCGTAATTTTATTTTTTCAAAATATGGAATATCCTTAGGCGAAGCGTCTCCATATATGTCTGCTAAAAAATCAATACCTTGTTTTTTAAGAAGACCGAGCGCTTCCACAAAAATATCAACTTTTTTTGAAGACGCAATTCTTCCAAGAAAAAGAATTGAATTATTTATTTTATGAACTTTTGAACTTTTGAACTTTATAAACTTATCCGTATCTACTCCAACTGGCATCAAAACTGTTTTTTTATATTTCGCGGTGTAAGAATATTTAGAGGTGCAAAATACTTTTGCGCAAAAAGCTGAAGCGATATCAGTAATAAACGAGCCTGAATAATGATTTCTCCACATATAAATTTTTTTGCCAAATAGTTTCCAGAAAATTCCTCCGAGCAAAACATACTCCTGATTCATATGAACA
>PCWC01000002.1:4364-4687 GCA_002787175.1 Parcubacteria group bacterium CG11_big_fil_rev_8_21_14_0_20_39_22
ATGTATTTATAAAAATTAAATATAAATAATAATTTACTTTTGACTTTATAAACTTTTAACTTTTGACTAATTTCCTCTTTACCAAGAGAAAGCACTTTTACATTTTCGGGCAAGTTATATTCACCTTTTTGCAAACAAATAACGGTGATTTTTTCACAGTACTTGGCAAACTCCTCAATCCATCGGTGAAAAAAACCGAGAATAGGGTCATTTTTGTCAACTTTTTGTGTAAGAATGAGTAGCTTGACTTTTTTATTCATAGGTATATAGTGTATTTATCACGACGAAAAGGGATCCGAACGGCTAATTACCTAAGGAGCCCT
>PCWC01000112.1 GCA_002787175.1 Parcubacteria group bacterium CG11_big_fil_rev_8_21_14_0_20_39_22
AAAGAGATGCAGAAAGCGCGGATGGCATTATTCAATTCATTTAAAAAATAGCTTAATACGGTATACTGTTCACTGCTTTTTAGATATCGGAAAATACTGAGGCAAATAGTTGTTAGGTTTTAGGTGTTAGCTTTTAGGAAGAAAGGATAAATAACCTGTAACTGAATAACTACAATAGCCGTGGTAATTTTTAATTTATTCCCCTGTGTACTTGAAACAGGTTCAAGATCCAGGTAGTCTGACTAACTCTGCCGCGGAGTTAGTCAGACTACCTTCACCCCACTATTTTTTCTTCCTAAAAGCTAACACCTACCCCCGTAGTATTTACCCTCAAAAGATTCCCGAAATGCTGGTAAATCTTTTTCCAAAATTGCTTGTCGCATATCAGCTACCAATTTAACTATAAAATGTAGGTTGTGTATCGATGCCAAAGTCGCACCAAGCATCTCTCCCGCCCTAAACAAATGAGAGACATAACTTCTTGTGTAATTTCTGCAAGTATAGCAAGTGCAAGAGTCGTCTATAGAACTATGGTCACGAGCAAAACGGGCATTTGTGATATTGATACGTCCATCCAGAGTATGCAAAGTGCCGTTTCGAGCCATTCGAGTCGGAGCGACACAATCAAACAAATCAGCGCCCGATAACACTCCACCAAAAAGGTCAGATGGCTCCCCTATGCCGAGCAAGTGTCGTGGCTTATCTTCCGGCAACATTTCATTTACCCATCTGACTGCACTTTCCATATCTTCCTTATTAAAGGACCCTCCAATACCAAAGCCGTCAAAATCCATCGAGGCTATGGTACGAGCACTCTCTTTTCTTAAATCTTCATATCTTCCACCTTGAACAATTCCGAAAAGTCCCTGCTTTTCGCTGTTTTTACTTTTCTTATGATACTCAAGACAACGCCCTGCCCACCTGTGTGTTCTATCCATTGCTTCCTTTTGATACTCATAAGAAGCAGTCGGCGAAGTACATTCATCGAAAGCAAATATCATATCAGCACCGATATTGTGTTGAATCTCGATCGACTTCTCTGGAGTAAAAAAATGCTTAGAACCATCTATATGCGAACGAAACTCGACACCATCTTCAGTTACTTTTGCAAGCGGTAATTTTTTTATATCCGTAGATATTTCCTTTCTACCATCCCTTTCATCTTCGACATCTTTACTTTTGATCAATTTACCGACACCTTTATCAAAAGCAGCTCCAAGTGAGAAAGCCTGAAAACCACCCGAATCAGTCATAGTAGGACCGCTCCAATTCATATACTTATGCAAACCTCCACCTTCCACTAAAACATCATCTCCAGGCTCGAGATAGAGGTGATAAGTATTTGCAAGCACGACCTGTGCCCCAAGTTCTGAAACTTGTTCTGGAGTAAGTGCTTTTACCGTGGCTTTTGTTCCTACAGTTACAAAAGCCGGTGTTTGTATACTGCCATTTGGCGTATTTATCACCCCAGCCCTGCCGAGCCGATCAGACACTCTCTTCTCTATATTAAATGATATCGGTTTTGCCATGACAGACATAATAGCAGATAAGACGTTTAACGTATAACATGTAACGTGTAGCATAGAACACAGAGCGTGTAGCGCCCAACATATAAGTCTATAAAGTATAAAGTTTATAAAGTTAAGAGAAAGAAGATAAAAAGGGGAAAGAATTAACCTAATTCACCTAATAAAATGCCAAAGGTATCTTAGTTTAAAAATTTGAGAATTGAAATTTATAAACGACGTAGGGCGAGAGAAGTGGGAGAAATTCTGATTTCTCACATTTCCGAGCCGAGGAGTTTATATGGCTTCCATATTTAAAAATTGCAAAAATTGGAAATTAAAAATTCTTCCCTCTTGCTAAAAGTTACACGCTACATGCTACATACTTTTCGTTTTACGTCTTCCGATTTATGTTATACAATAAAATCTATGAATGATAAAAAACACAAGCATATCGACCCAGAAAAAATGGATCGACCTTTTCACGAAATATCGATGTCTCGAATTGAAATGCAAAGTGCAATCACAGAGCGAGTCGATCGTATAAGTAAGGAATTCAACAAAGCGTTTGAGTTTATAAAAAATTACCCACGATCGGTTACATTTTTCGGCTCAGCAAGATTTCGACACGCATCTGATCATTATGAGGATGCAGTGAGACTTGCCGAACGTATTTCCAAAGAACTCCAATATACAGTGCTTACAGGTGGTGGTGGAGGAATAATGGAGGCCGCCAACAAAGGTGCTTTTAATGCCGGAGGAGAATCTGTAGGACTAAACATAAAATTACCGACAGAACAGCAGGAAAATGAATACGTCACAGATATAATGGAATTCTACTACTTCTTTACTCGAAAAGTCGCCTTGTCGTTTGCCGCAGAAGCTTATGTTTTCTTTCCCGGAGGATTTGGAACATTGGATGAATTCTTTGAAATAGTAACTCTTATACAAACCCGTAAGATACCCCAGGTTCCAGTAATACTACACGGTGAGGATTTCTGGAAACCCCTAAATGAATTTATAAGAGAGAATATGTTTGAAAAACACGGAGCTATAAGCCAAGAAGATATGCTCCTCTATCATATTACCGAAGACGAAGATGAGATAATCGATATCATCCGCTCAGCTCCCATACGCCAAACCGGATAATATCTCATCTTCAATCTCATCACGATAGAAAGAGAGATTCTCTATGTTTCGCTTCTCTAAGTAATGAGACTGAAGCAAGTTATAAAACAAAACCGACTTTCGTCGGTTTTTTGATTTTGAATTGAACTAAAGGTTTAAAGGATATTCTTCCAGGCGAAAGAATCGACCTTGCCCTTTGAAATCAGTGCCCGCAGACATTGTCCCACCTATACCGATTAAAGTGGTATCCTCTATCCATTCCGAAGGAATAGTTTCCGCTTGCATTACCCGGTAGTTACGGCCGAAAATACTCGACCAAAGCAAAGTAATCCCGTCACCATCACTTTTAAACAAAAGTTTTGGTGGTAATTTCGATAGCGCTCGTACAGCAGGAGCGACACGAGAAGCCATAAGGGAATATCCCTCGTCGTTTGGATGAGTCTCCAAAATATTCCAATATCTTGGATTGTCTCGTATGCCAAACAAAATATTTGGCACATATCCAGATCCAGTATCATCGGTAAGCGTTCGAAACTGTCTCTCAAAATCATCGAGGACAGGCTCTCTTATTCCAACGACAACGCATACCACACCAGAACTTTGAACCTTATCAACAATCATCCCAAGATTGCGAAATGTAATATCGTCGGGTACTCCCGTCCGAAAATCATTGAATCCGGAAAGTACAATAACCATATCCGGCTCAAGTGACAAAACTTCACTGATTCGTTTGAGCAATTCTCCGGTTGTCTCACCAGAGATGCCAGCACTTATAATTTCACGCCCGATAAGCCGACCAAGTTGTTCAGGCAAACTATTGCCTTCTGATGCTCCTACCCCTTTAACCAACGAATCCCCAACAAGGACAAATTTTCCTTGCCCTGAAGGATAGTTGGTTATTGATTCCGGAAGCGGTACAACTTGAAGTGCTGAAAATATTTTGCTCTCGGCAATAACATTCTCAAACTCTCCAGAGAAAGTCCGATTTATATAGCGAACGCGGTAATCTCCAGGAACGGGCAGATTGAAATCCGTATCCCCACCACGACCGAATGCAACCTTTCTCTCGACAAATACAAATCCAGCGTCTATGTCGTCAAATTCGAGTTCTATTTGCCAAGTAAGATTTCCCGGAATGGGCGCAGGGGAGAAAAAAACGTTAACACTCTCACGTTCTATTATATAAGGATTATCGCTCGTGACTTCAACGAACCCGTTTTGCCCGAAAGTTTCAAAGCAATGAGTACACAATGCTAAAACAATAATATTCAATTTCAACTTCATTTTAAAGACCTTTCTTTTTATTTAACCTTTTTATAAACTACAACAAATCTAATAAGTTGTCAAAATATTTTAGTATCTGACCCTAACACTAAAGCCTTTTTTATTTGACTATTTTTGTAATGAGAAAATTGCCATAACGTCTTATTTAGGTGTTGCGACCTTACTTACCTTTTCAATGAGGTCTGTAATTCATAACGATTCAGTGATAAAGAATTCCCGAGTTCAAGAAATAATTGCAACATCTCTAGTAATATAGAGATATGGCAAAATCATTAAAAAAATCCGAACGGCGCGGAACATTCAGC